>CAYFVX010000102.1:0-9088 GCA_964346425.1 uncultured Chloroflexaceae bacterium
GCGTATCTTGATGATACAACCAAATTATCACGCAGGAGGTGCAGAGATTGCGGGGAACTGGCCGCCAAGTTGGGCTCCCTACATCGGTGGAGCTTTGAAAAAGGCCGGCTACGAGAATGCCCGATTTATTGATGCAATGGCGGACGATATTCCTGATGACACGCTGAGCCAGATTATCAAGAAAAGCCAGGCAGATGTCATCATGGCAACCGCCATTACCCCGATGATCTACAAGGCTCAGGACACCCTGAAAATTGCACGTGCAGCCAGGCCGCAGGCAAAACTGATATTGGGTGGCATTCATCCAACGTTTATGTATGGGCAGGTCTTTAGCGAAGCTCCCTGGATTGACTATATTGTCCGCGGCGAAGGTGAAGAGGTTATTGTCAATCTGATACGCTCGATTGAAGCAGGAAGCGATCTCAAAGAACGCCGCGATATCAAGGGTATCGCCTATGTTGAGAATGATCAGGTTGTCGCTACGCCGGCCCACCCGCCTATCCGCGACCTGGATGAAGTCCTCAGCCCGGACTGGAGTATTCTGGACTGGCCCAAGTATATCTATATCCCCTTGAACTGTCGGGTGGCTGTGCCCAACTTTGCGCGTGGTTGTCCCTTCACCTGTCGTTTCTGCTCCCAATGGAAGTTCTGGCGTGCCTACCGCGCCCGTGACCCCAAAAAGTTCGTGGACGAACTGGAATTGCTGGCGAAAGATTACAATGTCGGCTTCTTCATTCTGGCGGACGAAGAGCCAACTATCAACCGCAAGAAGTTTGTTGCCCTCTGCCAGGAACTTATCAACCGTAAAATGGAAGTTCCCTGGGGTATCAACACGCGCGTGACGGATATCTTGCGCGATAAAGACATCCTGTACTACTACCGCAAGGCTGGCTTGATGCACGTCTCGCTGGGGACCGAAGCAGCCAGTCAGTTGAACCTCAATGTGTTCCGCAAGGAAACCACCATTGAGCAAAACAAGCAGGCCATTCAGTTGTTGCAAGAGAACGGCATTGTGGCCGAAGCCCAGTTCATTATGGGCCTGGAGGCAGAGACGCCAGAAACGATTGAAGAAACCTTCAAACTCGCGTTGGACTGGAACCCCGACATGGCAAACTGGAATATGTACACCCCCTGGCCCTTCGCTGAGCTGTTTGAAGAGCTGGGTGACCGCGTCGAAGTACGCGATTATTCCAAGTACAACTTTGTGACGCCCATTATGAAACCGGATGCAATGGAACGTGAGGATGTGCTCAAAGGGGTGCTGCATAGCTATGCCCGCTTCTACATGCGCAAGTCGTTCCTCGACTATCCTTTCATCAAAGACCCCCACAAACGACGTTACATGCTTGGCTGTCTCAAGGCATTCGCCAAGACCACGCTCTCCAAGCGGTTTTATGACCTGGGCCGTGTGCAGCGCAAAGGCTTCCAGCTTGACGTTGATCTCCAATTCGACAAGTCGCGCATTCTTTCCCGCGAGGAAATTGCTGTACTCAAGGCACAGCGCCCAGACCTTTCCGCCGATGTCATCCAGACCGGTAACCTGGGCGACATATCCGTTTGTGGTGCGCCGCGAGACCTCGAATACCACGAAGACGAGAGCAATGGCAGCAGCATGGCGGACATCTCCGCCTGTGGTGCTCCACGCGACCTGGAATATCACGAAGAAGACGAAATTCAACCACCCGGCATGAGCATGAAGATATAACATCCGGGCTGGTTGCTGTTCCTTTCAGCCACCATCTTGCCGCCTGAGCAAACCATCAGGCGGTTCGACGGTGGCTGAAAGACGGAATGCTGAAAGCCTGGCGACGAGGTATTATGAGTTCAAAAATATCCATTATCCGAGAAGGTGGCGTCTACTACAGTTTTTGCGGTCTGTCGTGCGTCGGCTGGCTTTACCAGAAAATTCAAGATAGCTTTTTTCTTATTCTGGGAACCCATACCTGTGCCCACTTCCTGCAAAATATGCTCGGCGTGATGATCTTTGCCCGTCCCCGTTTCGGCGTTGCCATGATTGAAGAGAGTGACCTGTCTAAACAACAACCTGATTTGCAGCAGTTGATAGATGAGATACGGACCGAGCATCGTCCATCCGTCATTTTCTTGCTCTCTTCCTGCACACCAGAGGTGATGAAAGTCGAGTTTGATGGACTGGCAAACAGCCTGAGCACTCCCGACCTGCCGGTGCTGTTCGTGCCTGCCAGCGGCTTTGAATATACCTTCAGCCAGGCAGAAGACTCGGTGTTGCAAGCTCTTATTCCCTTCTGCCCGCAGGCAGAACCAGAAGACCGTCGCGTGGTCTTTCTCGGCTCCGTCAACGATGTTATCGCCGATGATTTCCTGCATGAAGCGCAGCAACTGGGTATTCCCGTAGCAGGCTTTTTGCCCGCCAATCATTTCACCGAACTCCCGCCCATTGGTTCTGGAACCGTGCTGGCACCGCTGCAACCTTATCTGGCAAAAGTAGCGGCCCGCCTGAACCGTGAACGTGGTGCAACCGTTCTATCTTCGCTGTTTCCCTTTGGGCCAGATGGTAGCCGTGCTTTTTGGGAGGATCTGGCAGCCGCATTTGACAAAAAGGTAGACCTGAGCGAACGGGAAGCAACCGCCTGGGAACGCATTGCGGAGCAGACTGAATTGTTGCGCGGTAAAAAAATCTTCTTCACCGGTGATAATCTGATGGAGTTGCCGCTGGCACGCTTTCTGCGGCGGGCCGGTTGTGAGATTGTTGAATGTGGCACGCCATATGTGAATAAGAAGTTTCATGCCCGTGAGCTGGAGCAGTTGCAAGATGTGCGCATCGTTGAACAACCCGACTTTGACCGCCAGTGGCAGGATATTCCCGCTATCCAACCCGACCTGGTTATTAGCACACTGGCAACCACCAATCCATTGCTTGGGCAGGGAGCTATTGCCAAATGGAGCACCGAATTTGCCTTTATGCCGATTCACGGCTGGGGCGGGGTGCAAACTCTGGCGGGTATGTTTACGCGCAATATCAAACGCCACGCTACCCTTGGCCCGCTGGATGACCCGATATGGACAACTGGTTTGATGCCATCGGCATAATTTTTTCTGTAGTACGCACCAGCATGAGGATGATGTTGTTATGCACCTGACTTACTGGATGTATCAAGGCACTGCCCACTATGGCGTGGGCCGCATTACCAATAGCCTGCGCAATGTGCAGGCAGTTTTCCACGCTCCGTTGGGCGACGATTATGTGAATACTGTTTTTACGATGCTGGAGCGCATGCCTGACCTGCCCCGTATGCATACCAGCATGGTCACCGGGCGTGACCTTGCGCAGGGCACTATCCGCCTGCCAGAACGGTTGCGGCAGATTGAAGCGGTGCATAAGCCAGACCTCATTGTGGTCTCGGCCAGTTGCAGCACCATCCTCTTGCAAGAAGACCTGCAACGGGTGGCAGAGAGTGCCGAAATTGAGACAGAGATACTTGTCTACGATGCCAACCCCTACCGTATGCAGGAGATCGTTGCTGCCGAGGGGTTATTCACCGAACTGGTGAAACGGTTTGCCCGCGAACAGGCTCCTACTCGCCTGCCGAGCGTCAACCTGCTCGGCTTTGCGTCGCTTGGTTTCCATGCCCGTTCCGATTTGATATGTCTGCGCCGAATGTTGGAAACAGTGGGCGTGCAGGTGAATGTGGTTGCTCCCTGGGGGGCGAGCGCCGAAGATCTGGCAAACCTGCCAGCCGCATGGGTGAATATTGCTCCCTACCGCGAGCTTGGGCAGCAGGCAGCCCAATTTATGCACGAACAATTTGGTATTCCTGCACTGAGCGACATCCCGATAGGGGTGCAACCTACGCTGTCCTGGCTGCATCGCTTGATTGATATGCTCAATGAACGTGGCGCACAACAGGGTGCCAGTTCAATCTCGCTACCCCACCTGACTGCCTTCTCGCTTGACGGTCTCAGTGCTCCGAGCAGTGTCCCCTGGTTTGCCCGCACCGCCGATATGGAAAGTTTCAGCAGCAAACAGGCGTTTGTCTTTGGCGATGCGACGCATACTGTCGGGTTGGTCAAGTTTTTGCGCGATGAACTTGGGATGGAAATAGCCGGGGCTGGCACCTATGTTACCAATGAAGGCGACTGGGTGCGTGAACAACTGGATGGCTACCTTCCCAATGAGCTTATGGTGACAGAAACTTTCCAGGAGGTTGCCGACCGTATAGAAGAAACCATGCCCGATCTGGTCTGTGGTACGCAGATGGAGCGGCACAGCTCGCGGAAGCTGGATGTTCCCTGTATGGTTATCTCATCGCCCACGCATATCGAAAACAATTTGCTTGGCTACTATCCCATCCTCGGCTTTGCCGGCGCGGATGTGCTGGCAGATCGTGTGTACACCAGCACCAAGCTCGGTATGGAAAAACACCTGATAGATATGTTTGGTGATGCCGGGTTGGAATATGCCGAAGAACCAGTCGCAGCAAACGGACAGGCAGTAGGGGGGACGCCTCTGCCAGCAACCAGTGATGCGGCGATGCCAGAGCGGGTGGTGTCCCATGCAGGCAATGGTGGTATGGTTTCCCAACCATCCAGCACGCCCCGGTCAGTGCAGCAGCGGGTTATCCGTGGCTTGCTGCGCCCTATCACCTGGCTGGTGCGCGTTCCAATGCCAGATGATGTTCAGGCTCCCGCTGCTGCAACAACTCCCCATTTCGTTACTCCCGCTTCTTCTCCATCATCTACAGACGGCTCAGCAAACACTGCGGAACAATCGCTCTGGACGCCTGAAGCAGCAGCAATGTTGAACAAAATCCCGGCCTTTGTCCGCGGGAAAGTGCGCAAAAACACGGAAAAATTCGCAATGGATAATGGATATTCGCAAATTACGGCAGATGTTTTACGAGCAGCAAAAGAAGCAGTTGGTGGTTAATTATGATTCTAGCAATTTATGGTAAAGGTGGTATTGGTAAAAGTACAACCAGTGCCAATCTCTCGGCGGCCCTCGCTCTGGAAGGCGCAAAGGTGTTGCAAATCGGCTGTGATCCGAAACACGACAGCACGTTTCCGCTGACCGGTGAGCTTCAGGATACCGTCATTGATGCACTGAATGAGGTTGATTTTCACCATGAAGAAGTGATGGTGGAAGATGTGGTCAAAACAGGTTTCGCCGGTGTTGGAGCAGTTGAAGCCGGTGGCCCGCCGGCCGGTAGCGGCTGTGGTGGGTATGTCGTGGGCGAAACCGTCAAGCTGGTCAAAGAGTTTGGATTGTATGACAAATATGATGTCATCGTTTTTGATGTGCTGGGAGATGTGGTCTGTGGTGGCTTTAGCGCACCCCTGCAATATGCAGACTACGCGCTGATTATTGCAACCAATGATTTCGACAGTACCTTTGCTGCCAACCGTCTCTGTATGGCAATTGAACAGAAGAGTGTGCGCTACAAAGTCAAGTTGGCCGGCATTATTGCCAATCGTGTGGACTATGTGCATGGTGGCGGTACTTCCGTGCTGGAACAGTTTGCCGAACTGGTTGGCACGCAACTGGTTGCCAAAGTTCCCTATCATGACCTGATCCGGCGCAGTCGGCTGGCCGGCAAAACATTGTTTGAAATGAAAGATGAGCCAGATCAACCGATGTGTATCGAACCATACATCGATCTGGCAAAATACATGTTAAATAATCCGAAAGCTGTGGTTCCCAGGCCCATTAATGACAAAGAAATCTTTGACATTATTGGTGGCTGGCGTTAAAAAATGAGGTGCAAAACGTGAGTACATCGTTCAACCTGGTGCAGTATAAAGACCAGTTACGTCATTACTTTGATGGAGTCGGGTTTGAGCGTTGGTCAGCAATCTATGGCAAAGAAGAAGGACTCTCCGCTATCCGTCGCTCTATTCGCGAAGGACACAACAAAATGTTGGCCCAGGTTGAAGCATGGCTTGCGGATGCACAGTTGCCTGCGGGTGCGCATGTGCTGGACGCTGGTTGCGGCACCGGGCTGGTAAGTATTGCGTTGGCAAAGCAGGGGTACAACGTTACCTCAGTAGACATCGCGCCGCAAATGGTCAAAAGTGCCCGTCATCAAGCCATTGAAGCCGGGGTTGCAGATCGTGTCCGTTTTATTGCCGGCGATCTTGAAGTGGTCAGTGGCTCATTTGATGCGGTTATCTGCCTGGATGTCTTGATTCATTACCCACGTTCCGGCTTTGCGCAGATGTGTACCCGTCTGGCACGGTTAAGCCGTGGGCCACTGATTATGACCTATGCCCCATACAACCGGCTGCTGGCGACCAAACACTGGATCGGGGGCTTTTTCCCAAAAAGCAACCGCCGAACAACCATTCAAATGACGCCCGATCATTTTGTAAAAAAAACACTGGCTGAAGCCGGCAAGCCATTCTACCGTGGCAGGCGTATCAGCCACGGTTTTTACCATGTGGCTCTGGCCGAAGCACGCCCCGCTGGTTTTTAAAGAAATGCAAGAAAGCACGATAACTACCCAAGCAACAAATGGAGGGAGAGGGTTCTATGCGCTTTGTTTTTCTGTCAATGGAAGTTACCAACAACGTATCGCTCCGCGAAGCAGCGGCGATAATCAAACGTGAGCATGGGATTGACGTACAGGTAAGCCTCTACAATGTGTCGCTCATGCGCGGTGATGAGAGCTGGCAAAAGCTTGAAAACGATGCGGTCAATGCTGACTTTATTTTCGGCTCCATGCTCTTTGGCGAAGACATTATTCAACGTTTGCAGGACATCCTGGCAAAAACAACCTGCCCGATATGTATTATCACCAGTAATCCGACGATGATCCGCAACACACGGCTGGGCAAGTTTGTGATGCACCAGGCAAGTGAAGAGGAAGAGGGCAAGCAGCAGGGGGTCATGAAGCAACTGATGGGTCGCCTCAAGCCCAGGCATGGGCAGGGCGAAAGCCAGCGGCAACTTGCTCTGGTGCGCGGTCTGGGCAAAGTGCTCAAGCTTATTCCGGGCAAGGCTCGCGACATCTATACCTACATCGCTTCCCACCAGTACTGGCTGAATGGCACACCCGAAAACTTGTCTCGCTTCCTCGCGCTGATTGTCGAGCGGTATGTCCCTGGCTACAAAGGCAAACTTCCTATCCAGGATCCTATCGTTTATCCGGAGGTGGCGATTGTTCACCCGGAAGCCCCAGAACCCTTTACCTCTCTCTCAAATTATCAAAAATGGCAGCGGAGCCGCAAGCGCAAGTTTCCCAATGGGAGTGTCGGGTTTCTGGCGATGCGTGCTTCTGTGCTCGGCAGCAATGTGGCGCATATCACTGCTTTTACCCAGGCAATGGAAGCCCGCGGTATTGAAGTGCGCATTGTCTACGGTGGTGGTCTCGACTTCCGTCCGCCCATGCAGCAGTTTTTCTCGACCAATGGCAAGGGCAAAAAGAAAACGGAGAGCAATGGGGCAACGGTTGATCTGGTTGTCAATGGGACTGGCTTCTCGCTGGTGGGTGGTCCCGCCGAAAGCCGTCCCCAGGATGCACGGGCAGCCCTGGAATCGCTGGATGTTGGGTACCTGAATATGATTCCGCTGGCTTTTCAGCATATTGAAGAATGGAAGCGGGATGATGTGGGGTTGGCTCCCATCCAACTCGCGCTGAGCGTAGCAGTGACGGAGCTGGATGGTGCGGCGGAGCCGCGTGTCTACGGTGGGCCGATGAGTGGTAGCGATAAAACGTTGCCTATTCCAGAACAAATTGAACTCACTGCGGACCGCCTGGTACGCCGCGTTGCGCTGCGCCGCAAAGCCAATGCCGAGAAGCAGGTCGCGATTATTCTGTTCAATTTCCCGCCCAACCTGGGCAGCGTTGGTACTGCTGCCTATCTGGATGTGTTTGCCAGCGTCTACCGATTGCTGAAAGAGTTGCAAGCTCAGGGGTATACCGTCGAAATACCACCTTCGCCAGAAGCCCTGCGCCAGGCTGTTGTGGAAGGCAATCGGCTGGCCTATGGCAGTGATGGCAATGTGGCGGATCTGTTCTCCGTGTCGGATTATCTGCGCATGTATCCCGACTACAAAGATATTGAACCCTTCTGGGGCAAAGCACCCGGCGACCTGCTCAATGATGGCAAAAACTTTCATATCCTCGGCAAACGGTTCGGCAACATCTTCATTGGACAGCAGCCGAGCTTTGGCTATGAGCGTGACCCGATGCGTTTGCTGATGGCAAAAGACGCCGCACCACACCACGGCTTTGCTGCCTTCTATACCTGGCTGGAACAGGTCTACAAAGCAGACGCGGTGGTCCACTTTGGCACGCATGGTGCGCTGGAGTTTATGCCCGGCAAACAGGCAGGATTGTCGAGCCAATGCTGGCCCGTGCGGTTGCTGGGCAGCCTGCCCAACATCTACTACTACTGCGTCAATAACCCCAGTGAAGCAACCATCGCCAAACGGCGCGGGTTTGCCACGCTGGTAAGCTATATGGTTCCGCCGCTGAAGCACGCGGGGCTGTATAAGGGCTTGCGCTTGCTCAAGGATAGCATTGAATCCTACCGCCAGAAACCTTCTGCCGAACTGCTGGAAGACATCAAAGCGCAGGCGGAGAAGTTGGAAATCGTCGTTGAGGTAGAGCAACAGCCAGGAACCAATGGGGGACAGGCGCATGAGGATGAGACCTATGTGGCAGCCCTTAGCCACGAGCTTATCCAGATTGAGCAACGGATGATCCCGATGGGGTTGCATGTGCTTGGCAAGCCAGCCACGGCCAACGAATTGACCGACATCCTGTCGCTGATAGCGACCTTTACTCAGCCCGATAAGAAACTGGCCCCGCTCCCCAAGATGATTGCCGAGAACTTTGGCTGGGACTATGAAGCTCTGCGCAAAGACCTCAAGACCACCCGTGAAGCGCAGGAACGTTGGGAGCAGATAGAGGCTCTCTGTCGTGAGGCTATGCGGTTGTTTATCACCACTACCGACAGTCAGCATGGAACGGTGGAAGATGACCACCCGCTCTCCGTCGAGTTGCTCTCCTCGTCCTACCAGACGCGCCGCTCGGTGGCCGATACCTACCTGCAAAAAGAGGCACGTATCAAGTCGGGCACGTTGCACATGCTGTGGGATTTCCTGAAC
>CAYFVX010000103.1:0-9084 GCA_964346425.1 uncultured Chloroflexaceae bacterium
ATGAGCAAGATGCTCACACCACTGCTTGTCACACAACGGCTCATGCATGGCTGTGGCTTTGCATTCAAGTTTTTCATTCCCAAGTTGCTCTACGAGTATATGCAAAACCATAACATAGGTCGTCTGGATTGCTATAGTTGTTTCGAGTTGCAGTGGCAGCCAGCAGCACTGGAAGAAATTTTGAATCTGCGCCTCAGTCATTGCAGCGATGGCTGGATCAATACGTTTCTCCAATTGTGCGATGAGGAATGCGATCCGGTGCTTCAAGAATTGATCCAGGCAGCCACCTATCCCTATCGTATGATTGCCTGGCTCGACCAGGTAATCAACAGACATTGTGAGCGGGTGGTTGACATTGATGAGACCATTCAGGTGGACACCATCCGTGAGGTATTGCAGGAGGTCTACTGCCCACCACTCACAGACGTAACGCTCACCTGTTCGCTGCAAGACCGGCGGGGCGAAATCCTGACTGAGTATACCTTCAAGGCTGTCGTTACGACGCCATCCTCCAATCCTGACACCCTTACCTATATCTGGCAGGTGGATGGTGAGGAGGTTATACAAAAACAAAGTACCCGACTGACGGACACCCTATTCTGGCAATGGGAGATACCGGGCAGTAAAACGGTTGCGGTGCTGGTGAAAAATTCCCAGGGAAGCGTGACGTCCAGTATGGAGCTTACATTGCAGGCTCCGTCCAATATCCTGTGGTGCGACGCCAATGACGTCTTCTATCTTGGTAACGAAAAGATCGATATCTCAGGTGCGCCCCACAAGATTTTGCAGTTTCTCTACGATGCACTGGAACAGGACGTCTCGCATGAACATTTATCACGCAAACTCTACAATCGTAATCCCGACGTGCATGACGTCAGATCGTTGCAGCGGCACAAGAGTCGTCTTAGTAGTGTGCTCGAACAGCAGTATGTGTTTATTCACTCGCCTCGTGGAGCCTATCGGTTATCGCGACAGGGGCAAAAAAAGGCAGGGGGATGTGGTGACCAGTCGGAGTAACCGATACAGAGCACTATCCTTGCCCTTTTCTTGTGTAGACTATGTGCAGAAGAACAGCAGAAAACGAAAAACGGCGCGTGAAAAAAACCGGCATTTTCTGGCAGATCCGGCAGAGTCTCCAGACCAACGTTTGCAAATCTGCCAGGTTCGCGTTGACAAATGTCTACAAGATTTCTCCAAAAAACCCTTGACCAGCGAATGGAAAAGCACTACCCTATTATAGCGTAGGATTATTTCTATTGAGCGACTTCGTGCGGCAGCCGAAGTTGGTTGAGTGGTACTGTGAGATGGTAATGCAACAAAAGACACAACCCTGGTGGCGTTTCTGGTCGCACCAATACATTCAACGGCATGATATCCGTGAGTTCATTGACTGTTGTCTCAATGATAGAGATCCCCAAAGGACGACAGCTTATCCTTCCTCCCACCCGCACAATCAACCACCCGCAGTTGTCAACATCCACGGTATTGGTGGCATTGGCAAATCGCTCATGCTGAGACAGCTCTTCGAGGAGTTGCAGCAGAGCCATAGCATTGTCTGGTGGAATTTTGACCGCTTTGATATTGCAGGTGCTCCCGACCATGTCCTTTCCTGGAATGAAGCGTTGCTGCCCCTGCGTCAGCTTCCATACTTTGCCCAGGTGCCCGGCGCGGTTTGTTTGAAGCAAAAAGATGGAACGGAACAGGAGGTCAACTTCCATCTTTTAAGCGAGATGGTTTTGCCAGAGCGAGGCCATGCGTCTTTGCTCCTCTTGCTTGATGGCGTTGACGATATGGATAGTATATGTTGGAAATGGTTTCAACAGCACGTGATAAAACCCTTGATAGAGCAACAAGATACCCTGGTTATCTGCGCCTCACAGTCCCCACTCCTCTGGCACTTCTGGGAAATCCGTGACCGTGGCACGTTATTTGAAGCTCAACCATTCTCCTTTGTAGAAACCCACGCGTATCTCCACCTGTACCAACGAGAATTGCTAACCAAACCATTGTATGACCTGACGCTGGGCTATCCGCTTGCCCTGGATACGCTGATGGCAATGTTTGACCATGAAAACCGACGTAGTTGTTCTTTTGCGTTCTCCTCTCCTGGGGCGCTTGATGAGTTTGACCTGACAGCGGCAACCCGAAGCCTGATTGTCGAGAGTGGCGTCGGAGTTATGCGCCGGGTTGAGAAACGTCTGCTTCGTCAGATAGCGACCGTGCAATTTGCTGATGTTGCCCCTGCACAGATCGAGCAGTGGATTACCAATGCCCTGCTTGAACTCAAAGGGCACAACTACCTGGAAGCCTATCGTAAAGGACAACCCTTACGGTTCGTGCCCACCCTGCGACACGCTGTTGAGCAGTGGCAAACGGCAAACCATAAACACTCCTATCTTTCGCTTTGCACCCGGCTGGCAGAACTCTATTATCAACGGTTTATGCAACAGCCTATCACCGAACTGGGTGCCTTCAATGAATGGCTCTTTTTCTCCGCAACCATTGCCAACCTCAACCCCCAGGACCACTACCTGGATATGGATGCCTGGTCAAAACGTCTGACAAACGCGCTGGCGCAGGCAAAGCAGAAGGGTGAACGCCTCCGCCCCAACTGGTTTGATGAGGTTGTTGTGGCCTTCTATAAGGATGGCGAACTCATGCGCCGTTTGCATACCAGCAATTTGTTTGAAACGGTCCATCAAAACATCCATGCACTTGTCGGTGATCGCCAGATAGACCTGCCGGTGCTCAACGATTCGGAAACGGTTGTCTACTGCGAACAGGTGCTTGATCGGTTGGTGGCTCGTTTGCCCGAAGAACGCCGCGAAGATCTCGAAGCGTTTCGGCCTGGTGGGTTGATGAAAAGCATTGCCGAGCTCCAACCCCATCTGGACACTGTCTCGTTACGCAACTCGATTAATGCGATTCGCGAGGTACTTCAACAGGACCCGCTCCGACCAGGATATGTCAGCCGGGCGGTGGCGTTTCTGAATAGCCGCGGTTTTTTTCCGCCAACCGACAAACATGCTCAGAGCAGGTATCAACTTCACCGACTTATCAGCAAACTGGCTCTTTTACCGCAGGAAAATGCACAGTGAGGAATGAGAGTATGGCTCTTCAACAACCCTTTGAACGATTGCCCGTAGAGACCTATATTGGTCGTGAATCCCAGAAAGAACTGCTGCGGCAATGGACGCAGACGGTAACCCAGGAGCCTCGTTGCGCGGTGCTCTGCTTTCTGGCTGGCGGTGGGTTGGGCAAAACCCGCCTGCTCGAACATTATCCCTGGCTGGAAAAAGCAGTATCCCCAACGATGCGCTGGGCAGGGATTATTGACCTGTATGATTACGAAAGCCGTAGCCCGGATGTCATCGAGCGCAAATTGATTGATGGCTTGCATACTATCCCGACGGGTCTGCCCCAGCTACCCTCGGAAGCAATCACAACAGCTTTCCAGGAACATGCTCGCCTGTATGAAGAGTATGTACAGGTCCGTGGGACGCCGGAAGAAGACCAGGGCTACCGCGAACGGTTGCGCCAGAGCTTTATCAGCGGATGGAACAGCCTCACCAGCACCTATGCGCTGGCAATGTCATTTGATACGATTGAAACCCTGTTCAGTCATCCAGCCCCGCCGGAAGCCATTGTTCATTTTAGCGAAACGGGCACCGGTGCGCGGATGGTACTCGACTGGATGCAGCAGGTACTCCCTCAGTTGCAACATACGCTCGTCTTGCTCAGTGGTCGAAAGATTGAGCCATTCTTCCTGGAATCCTTACAACAGGCGTCGAGCCAGGAAGGTCGTCTCCTGGTTGCGCCAACGCAACAACTGTCTCCGTTTCAAGAGATTGACGAAGCCGCTCGCTATTTGCAACGATACGATATACCGGTCCGGGATATCCCGCTCATCTTGCAAAGTACTGGGGGTCGCCCATTGCTGATGGCTTGCTATGCCGAACTGGGGCGGGCGTTTCCGATAGCCGATTCGGGGTTACCGGTCATTCGGGCGGATCTGGAAGAGAAACTTATTGAGTATATCCTCAACCCGCTACGCCCGGAACTGGACCACGCCGAACGCACCCGCGTGCTCTGCCTCTATTTTCTTGCAAATGCCCGCCGCGGTATCCGTCGCGACGACCTGTATACCCTCTGTACGTTGCGACCTGAGTGGGTTCCCGAACCTGACCGAGAGGTGATTGACCAGCTCCATCAACTCGCAATTGTCAAAGAACGCCAGTTTACCCCGCCAGGGCCAGCCGAGCCGGGAGATGATGGTGATGAAGATACGCGGTTTCTCTTCCTGCACGATGAAATCCAGCTCTTGCTCGATAATCATGAGCATGATGAGGAAGTCATTGAAGCGGGTGATATGGTGCTTGCCCATCTCTGCGACATCAGCAAACAGCAGGTACAACGAGCGCGACGACCAGCCGCATTGCTCAAAACAATGGCAGACCACCTCTTTTATGAAATGACGCAGGATATCAAGTACGGCTATTTTCTCTACCAGGTTTATGCCGACTGGTTGATCCGCGAGCGGCATATTGATGAAGTTGTCCTGCTTTCCGATGTGTTCTGGAGTACCCTCAATACCACCGTTCGTCGGCATGGCCGCGATGCGTACCCCTATCGCGAAGCCCTTGCCGAGTCTGACTTGCTGGAGGAAGACATTCTGCGCGATCAGCAGGTGCTTCAGGTGAAGTTGTTGGATGCCAGTGACCGCTACGCGGAGGCCATGGAACGTGCTGATCAGCTCTATGACCAGTTTGTGCGTGAGCACATTTTTCCCCCAACCCTTGAGCCGCAAACTCCTCAAGCCATATCCCACAGCCACTATCTCTATGTGGACTTGAATCTTATCCGTGCCATTACGACCATTCAGGCACGAGCCGATGTAGATGAGCCGATAGCAGAAGACATTTTCTCGCATGTTATCCAGTTGCTCGAAAAAGCCTCCTCTATGCCTGTGCAAGAGGAATTGCTCCGCCTGCGACGACGCTATTTTCTCGGACAGGCATACCTTGAGCAAGCCTTTCTCCGGCGACAGCAACAGCGATTTGCCGAAGCAGAGGTGGTGGCTGAATTGGGCAGAAAAGCCTTCCGCGACTATCGCGAAAAACATGTGGATGCTTCCATTACGCAATCGTCCGCGCTGCTCCTCAATGATCGTGTAGATACCGAACTGGCACAGATCACCAACAATCTTGCCTTTGTGCTGGCATGGAGTGGCAATCTTTCCCGTGCGTTGCGCCTGTCGAATGAGGTTATCAAAAACTATCTGGACGCTGTTTCGGACTATAAAAAAGCTCTGTTTCACAATACCAATGCCCTGATCCAGATGCGTTTTGGGCATTATTCTGAGGCACGGGATGCCATCCAACAAGCAGAGCGGGCCGCAATGGCGGCCCGCAGTAGCCGCGCTCGCGGGCTGGTTGCACAGGCGCGGGCCCAACTTGCACGGTATGAAATGAAAACGCAACAAGTTCCCAATCAAGCGATTGAACAGGACTATCTGGAAGCCTCAACTCTGCTCAAGAATGAACCGGACGCGCTCCGCGAGATTTCCTATGACCAGGTCGGGTTTGCCCGCGACATCTCGGTCATCTATCGAAACCAGGGCGATCACGCAGCCGCCCGCCGCTACCAGCAACAGGCTCTGAGCATCATTGATGAGACCCTTGCGATGCTTGCAGAGGAACCCTCTATTCATCTGGCAGACTGTTTGCAAAGCAAAGCCTCCGTGCTCAACGAAATGCACCGTTACGAACTGGCAGCCCAGATCCTCGACCAGACCGAAACAATTATGCATGCCCAAATGCCCGACTATGTGCAAGTTGTCTGTGGAAAAATAGCACTGCAACGGGCATTTCTTGCCCTCTATCACACCAGTGAATTTGCCACCGCCCTCCAGTTTCTGGCAATCGCTCTGGCGCGTGCCTATACTTTTGCTGGTGAACACCGCGACCAGATAACATTTGAGCAACTGGTCAAACGCTGGATCAAGGATATTCCCATGCATGCTATTCAAGCATTTCAGTATGCCACCCAGAACGAGCATATTTATGTTGCTGCCTGCGATTTACCCTATCAGCACCCCAATGTTGCTCGCTGGGCTGATTCCTGGGAACGCAGTATTCATTTCTTACACGAGCACTTTGAGGATATGTCTTGATGTCCAGCTATCGCTATAGAGCCGGTCCGTTTGAACTGTATACGCCAGCAGGTTACGACCAGAGAACCTATCGTGACTGTGCATGTCCCACTATGGTGCATGTTGCTCATACGCAACATATACCATTAGAGGAACCTCTCTCCCCTCATCCTGACCATTGGCAGCAAGAACTGCAAACGGGCTATCATCTGGTCTTTGTTCCCTCTTTCAGCAACGTTGCAGTGCTCAATAGCGCAACCATGTCATTCTTTGAACGATTGCACAGCCCCCAATCACTCCATACACTCGCGGATAATGAACAGACTATAGCCCGCCATCTTGCAGTGCAGGGATTGTTGACTGCCCCACAGACACCCCTTCCGTCCTCCTCGCCATCTGACGAACTGGTCGCGTGGTTGCATGTGACGAATGCGTGCAATCTGCGCTGCACCTATTGCTACCTCTCCAGAACGAATACCACCAGGATGAGTCTGGAAACTGGCTGTGCAGCAGTCCAGGCGGTGCTCCGTTCAGCACAGCACTATGGCTACCAACGAGTCGTGCTCAAATACGCTGGTGGTGAGCCATTCCTCAATCTGCCATTGGTAACACAACTCCATCAGTATGCCCGGCACCAGGCACAACAGGCCGGGCTTGTGCTGGAAGGTATCCTGCTCAGCAATGGGACTCTGCTTGACGAACAGCATGTCCAACAACTGGCGAACCTCGGCCTGCGCCTGGCTATTTCATTGGATGGCAACGCAACCTTTCACAACCAGCAACGGCCCACTCCCCAGGGTAACGGCTCCTGGGAAGCCGTCTGGCAGGGCATCCAACACGCACAGGCTGCCGGGCTGGACACCACTATTTCCGTCACGGTCAGCGGGGCAACAATTGATGGATTGCCTGCGCTGGTTTCCCTCTTGCGTCAGTATGACCTGCCCTTTACGCTCAATTTCTACCGTGAGAATCCACAGAGCCAGAGCGACCCTTGCCTGCAACTGGATGCGCAACGCTTGATTGACGGAATGCGGGCAACCTATCGCGTCATTGAGCAGAACTTGCCTTCCTACAGTCTGCTGGATTGCCTGCTCGACCGCGTGCATCTGGGTGGAGTACACCATCGCCCCTGCGGAGTGGGCAACAATTATCTGGTGATTGTCCAGCAAGGACGGGTGGCGAAATGCCATATGCAGATGGCGCAGACCGTCGCGACAGTCTGGGACGAACATCCCCTGGCAGCCGTGCGCCAGGATGAAACAGGTATACAAAACCCCACCGTTGAACAGAAAGCAACCTGTCAGGATTGCCCCTGGCGTTTCTGGTGTGCGGGTGGATGCTCATTCGCTGCTCACCACACGACCGGCCGCTACGACAGCGCATCGCCGCTCTGTTCCGTGCATCAAGCCCTCTGCCCCGAAGTGCTCCGGCTGGAGGGCTTGCGGTTGCTGGCCGGGGACTCGGCGTAGCACACACGCTCCAGGAAATGCCAGGGGGTTCTGCTCCGCAAAACGTTCCCTTCCAAATCATATTTGTGATTCATGCTCGTACTTTGACACTTGTGGCTCCCCGTTCCAACGCTCCAACGCTTCTATGCTCCCCCGCTCGCCAGCGGCGTATACGCCAACCCGAACGTCTCCGCCACCGGCTCGCAGGTCAGTTTTCCCTCGTGCGTATTCACCCCCTGCACAAGCGCAGAGCTGTGCTTTACTGCCGCACGGAAGCCCAGATTTGCCAGCAGCAGCACATAGGGCAACGTCACATTGTTCAACGCAAACGTACTGGTGCGTGGCACCGCGGCTGGCATATTCGTCACCCCATAATGCAGCACACCGTCTACCAGATAGACCGGCTCGGAATGTGTCGTCGGACGCGTCGTCTCCATACAACCGCCCTGGTCCACCGCCACATCAATGACCACGCTACCTGTCCGCATGCTGGCAATCATCTCGTGCGTTATCAGTCGGGGTGCCCTGGCTCCTTTGACCAGCACCGCACCGATGAGCACATCCGCCTGCTGCACTGTGCTGGCGATATTGAGCGTGTTGGAACTCAGCGTCAGCAAGCGACCGGGCAGCACCTCTTGCAGGTAGCGCAAGCGGTCAATATTCCTGTCAATAATTGTCACCTGCGCCCCCATGCCGAGCGCAATATGCGCGGAACTGATGCCCACAATGCCGCCACCCAGGATAACCACATGCGCCGGCGAAACACCGGGGACGCCGCCAAGCAGGAGCCCCTGTCCGCCCTGCTTCTTTTCGAGATAGTGCGCCCCTACCTGCACCGCAATGCGCCCGGCTACCTCGCTCATCGGCGTGAGCACTGGCAATTCACCCGTCGGCAACTGGATGGTCTCGTAGGCGATGGTGGTGATACCGCTTTCCAGCAGCGCATGCGTCAACTGTTCATCCGCTGCCAGATGCAAAAAGGTAAACAGTAGCAGGTCGGGCCGCAGAAACGCATATTCAGTCGGTTGTGGCTCCTTAACCTTGACGACCATCTCCGCATTCCAGGCATCGCGGCTGGTTGGGACAATCTTGCCACCAACGGCTTGAAAATCCGCATCCGAAAAGCCACTTCCAATGCCTGCGTTCGTCTCAATCTGTACCTTGTGTCCGTGTTGAACAAGTTCCTGCACGCTGCCGGGGGTAAGGGCAACGCGATACTCGTGGTCTTTTACTTCTCGTGGAATACCTATGATCATCGTTGATCCTGTCCATTCTTCAATGAGTTGCTTCTCACAGTGAGGTATACCTCCTTGTCGTTTTCATTGTAGCACAGGTAGGATGGGGGTGGTGGGTGCTCAACAGGTTTCACCTGTATGGTGTGCTGCTTGCGCACGGCAAAAAAAGCATGCCGTTGCGTGCCAAAGCTTTGCAGTGGGGTTTATTGTTTTTTCGACTTCGTCGAAAAAACAATAAACCCCACCAGAA
>CAYFVX010000104.1:0-9037 GCA_964346425.1 uncultured Chloroflexaceae bacterium
TTGTGGCTGTTGCAAAGTCTTATGTTGAACAACATAAGACTTTGCAACAGCCATGGTCACGATTTTTGCAAAACTGGCGAAGAGAGCCATGCACGTATATAATAGACCTGTTCAGAATAAGAACTGACGATATGAAATTAAGGGAAGAATAAGAAATATGCGAGTTTTCATTGCTGGTATTGACGGGTATCTTGGATGGTCCCTGGCACTCCATCTGGCGCAACGCGGACATACCATCGCAGGAGCAGACCTCTTCCTGCGGCGTGCGTGGGTTGCCGAAATGGGAAGCGACAGTGTTGTGCCCATTTGCTCCATGAGCGAACGGCTACAGGCATTCCAGGAACACTACAACGAACCACTGCTCTTTCAAGAAGGGGACCTGTGCGATTACACATTCATCGAAAACTTCTTCCGTGAATTTCAGCCGGAAGCGATTGTCCACCTGGGCGAAATGCCCTCCGCCCCCTACTCGATGATAGATGTCCACCACGCCGTCTTTACCCAGAGCAACAATCTAGTCAGCACCCTCAATATGCTCTTTGCCATGCGCGAAGTCTGCCGCGATGCCCATATGGTCAAGCTGGGAACAATGGGCGAATATGGGACCCCTAACATAGATATACCTGAAGGGTTCTTCGAGATTGAATACCGTGGCCGAACCGACCGTCTGCCCTTCCCCCGACAGGCTGGCTCGTGGTACCATTGGTCCAAAGTGCATGACTCCTACAACGTCATGTTTGCCTGCAAAATCTGGGGATTGCGCTCTACCGACGTGATGCAAGGTGTCGTCTTTGGTACCCGCACCAATGAAATGGACCAGGATGAACGCCTGGCAACCCGCTTCGATATAGACCAGAGCTTCGGTACGGCCGTCAACCGCTTCTGTGCGCAGGCCGTGGTTGAGCACCCTATGACTCCCTTTGGCAAAGGACATCAGAAACGTGGGTTCCTGCCATTGCGGGACTCCATCCAATGCATGACCATCGCCATTGAAAATCCGCCAGCCGAAGGCGAATATCGCGTCTTCAATCAGTTTGAAGAAGTCTACAATGTTACTGAACTGGCGGAAAAAATCGTTCGTGTGGGGCAGTCGCTTGGCCTCAACGCACAACTGCGCAATATCGAAAACCCGCGTAAAGAGATGGAAGAACACTACTATAATCCCGACCACCAGCATCTCTTTGACCTCGGCTATCGTCCTACCCACGATGTCGAAACCGAGCTAGAACTCATGCTCAAACACTTGCTGCAACATCGCGGACGTATTGAACAATACAAAGAACTCTTCATCCCGGACATTCGCTGGGATGGCACCCGCCGCAGGTCAAACTACCTGGAACAGTGATACAGTGGGCAATGTGAAATCCGAAAATCTGCAAAGGGAGTTGCTCCCCAAAATATCTCTTTGCGCGGACCTTTGCGTCTTTGCGCCTTTGCGTGAGGTCCTACCCGAACTTTACCAACAGGGCTACCGTGAGAGATAGAGAGAGGGGAAAGTCACACAACTCATGACCATCTCTATTGTCATGCCGGCCCACAACGAAGCGAGCCGTATCGCGCATATCATCCAGCGTGCCAGTCAGCACGCCGATGAAATCATCGTTGTAGATGACGGCAGTCAGGACGACACCGCGAGCATTGCACGGCAGGCAGGCGCATATGTCGCCCAACACCCGCATGCTCAGGGCTACATCGTTGCCATCAAATATGGATTTCGCATCGCACGCGGCGACATTATCGTCACCTGTGACGCAGATGGCGAACACCCGGCCGAAGACATTCCTCGCCTGGTCGCGCCCATCCTGGCAAACGAAGCAGACCTGGTGCTCGGCGTGCGCCCACACATCGCACGTCCATCAGAACGTTTCCTGAACTGGTTGACTCGGCTACGCTTGCCACACATTCGTGATAGCGGCACCGGCTTTCGTGCTCTGCGTTATAGCCTGGCACAACACTTGCAACTTTCTGGCGCATGTATCTGCGGTATCTCTGTCCTGGAACCGGCCGCCCGCGGCGCACGCATCCAGCAAATACCTATCACGTTGCACCAGATTGACAAACCGCGCAGCATTGCATGGCACCATATTCGCCAGGTTGGATACATCCTGCCGTGGCTGTTCAAACAAAGCCTGTAACAAAACCCGGCCATCATCGTTTCCATGCCTGGAAGAGGAGACAGATGTTTTTATCCTGCTGTACAGAAAAAGTGAAATTTCGACGCGAAGCTGAAGTATTTGCAGCGACATTGCAGGAACCAGGGAGCAACCATACGTGATAGCTATAAATCACAACCTGCTTGACAACGAGAGAGAACTTGAACGAGACATAGAAGACCTCAACGCCATCTTTGAAACTGCCCATCCCCAAGACATTCTCATCTGGGCATGGCGAACATTCGGCCCGCACGTCGGGGCCAGTTCATCATTTCAGACCCAAAGCGTCCCGCTCCTACACATGATAGCCAACCATGCCCCGTGGATGCGCATTTTCTTTCTCGACACCGGCTTTCACTTTGCCGAAACGCTGGCCTTTCGGGACCAGCTTCGCAACGAATGGAGACTGAATGTGCAGAATATCGAACCCGACATGGGGCACGAACGGTTCAAACGTTGCTATGGCGAACTCTATCGCCACAATCCCGATATGTGTTGCTATATCAACAAAGTCGAACCCTGGCGGCGAGTCAGGCGAACCCTGGACGCATGGATCAGCGGCATACGGCGTGACCAGACGCTCCAACGACGAAACATCCCCATCATCACCCGGCAAACTGACGGCACATATAAAATCGCACCACTGGCAACCTGGAGCAAAAGAGATATCTGGCACTATCGCGATACCCACAATTTGCCAGAACACCCGCTCCAGGCACAGGGCTACCAGAGTATCGGCTGTGCGCCATGTACCTACCCGGTAGACGCCACTGAAGAAGAACGGGCAGGCCGCTGGAAAGGCAATGGTAAAACCGAGTGTGGGATCCATACGCTCGAATAATACCAGTGGCCCAAAGGAAGAGGTACAACTATGTCTGACTTACGAATGGTAGGATTGATCAGCAGCCTCCTGCTGCTGGCATTTTCCTTCTGGCAATACAGCCATCAACGGTTTCGCCGCGGCGACCTGCTGATAGGACTGCTCATCTCCGGCAGCCTGCTGGTTGTCTCGCTCTACCCACCGGTCGTCAACAAACTGACCGTCTTGCTGCAGGCAGAGAGCCGCCCTATGGCCCTGGCAATCGCCGGCAACATCGTCCTGTTTGCCCTGCTGCTCTACGTGCTCAAAGACCTCTCCGAAACACGCAACTCTATGAGCGAGCTTGTCCGCGCCCTGGCACGATTTGAGCACGAAAAAACCCACGGCATGGAACACCACCCCGGTATCATTATCGTTATCCCTGCCTTCAACGAAGAGCGCAATCTGGAGTATATCCTGCCACGTATACCCCCTCAGGTATGCGGGCAAAACATCCAATCGCTCGTCATCGTAGACGGTTCAAACGATCGCTCAGCAGCAGTAGCCCACCGCTACAACATACCCGTTGCCGTCCACCCTATCAACCGTGGTGGTGGCGATGCGGTCCGCACTGGCTTTGAACTCGCCCTGCAAAAAGGTGCCGAGGTTGTTGTCACGATGGACGCCGATGGGCAACACCAGCCAGAAGAAATCGAACGACTGGTCACTCCCATCCTCTCCAATGAGGCCGACTTCGTCATGGGGTCACGCTTCCTGGGACACTACGCCGAACGTGGCAGTAGCCGCCATGTCGGTATCGTTGGCTTTGCCTGGATACTCTCTCTGCTGCTGCAAAAGCGTATCACCGATAGCACCAGCGGCTTCCGCGCCATCCGCACCGAAGAACTGGCAAAACTTGAATTACGTGAACAACAATTCAGTGTCGCCGAAATGATCATCGAAGCCATCAGCAAAGGACTGCGCTATCAGGAGGTACCCATCACTATCCTCTCACGACACGAAGGCAAAAGCAAAAAACCGCGCAGTTGGCGGTACCCGCTTGGATTTGCGCTGGTTATTCTACGCACATGGTGGCGGACATAGAAGAAGCGGACCCGCACCATGGCACACCTCAAAAACGCGCTTCCCATCGGCATCTACGACGCCCTCCGCTGGAGCTACTGGATATGGCTCAAAAAAGCCGCCTGGTCCCTGCATCCTGCCAGTTGGGAGCATACCCGCCGACTGCAACGCTACCGCGCTCGACATACCGGGCGACGATGCTTCATCATCGGCAGTGGCCCCAGCCTCAACCGCATGGACCTGCGCCCCCTCAAAGACGAATACACCTTTGGCCTCAACCGTATTTATTTGCTCTTCCCAAAACTCGGCTTCAGCACCACCTACTACGCTGCAATGGACATCCACTTTATGCGCAATTACGCCAGCGACATCGCTGCTCTGAACATCCCGAAATTCCTGCTCTGGTTTGGCCGACCCTACATCCCCACCGATGACCACACCATCTGGATCCACGACCACCCGCGCCCCCACTTCACCACCAACCCTGCCCGCTGGCTCTGGGGAAGCCAGACCGTCACCTACATGGCCCTACAACTCGCCTACTACATGGGCTTTCAGCAAGCTATCCTCATCGGCGTAGACCACGCCTTCAGCCAGCATACAACAACCAACCCCACCAGAAACAGCCACAATGAAACACCAGACACCGAGCAACCCGCAGAATACTTCACCCCCAACTACATCAGCCACGACACGCGCAACCTGCCACTGCGCAACCTCAAACAATGGGAGCTTGCCTACGGCATGGCACGTGAAGCCTATCACCGCGATGGACGCGAAATCCTCGACGCCACCGTCGGCGGCAAATTGCAGATATTCCCCAAAGTAGACTATGAAACCCTCTGGTAATCAGAGATAAGCATTCTGGGCTTGACAGCAAGCAGAAAGCCATGTATACTATACCCCTGTGAGGTATTCTCCAAGAAAAAAACAAACGTGGAACCCGCCTGATATCTGGTTGCCGGGGTCAGAACAGAGCAACAGCAACGATCGGTCAAGGGGCCACACATACCTCATAATGTCTCCCGAAATAAGGTGGGTAAGAGCAAGAAAACCGCCCGGCGGTGTGCTCCGCAAAGTTCAAGGTATGCGTTCATAGGACAAAAGGTAGTAAGGTTGCCAGCCGGCAATAAAGCAGATTGTAGTAAATGCAAAAGATTATCAAGGAGGTCTCTCATGGCAAAACCAGTCGCAGTTACAGATACAGAATTTGAGCAGAAAGTCTTGCAGGCCGATGTACCAGTTGCGGTAGATTTCTGGGCACCCTGGTGTGCTCCTTGCCGCGTCGTTGGGCCAATTCTCGATAAACTAGCCGGTGAATACGATGGCCGCATGGTTATTGCAAAAGTCAACACAGACGAAGAAGGAAAATGGGCTGGCAAATTTGGTATCCAGGGTATTCCAACAATTATCTTGTTCAAAGATGGCAAAGAAGTAGATCGCATGGTTGGCTCTCGCCCGGAGAGTGCGTATCGCACCGCCTTTGACAAATTGCTGAGTGCCTGATTTTTCTGGCACATGAGTATGAAAAGACCACAAGAATGACAGATACAACAGTTCGACCAATCTCACCTGAAATACGCGATGATGTTTTGTTGCGTTTGCGACGAATCGAAGGGCAGGTTCGTGGCATTCAGCGCATGGTTGAAGAAGGCCGAGATTGCCGCAATATCGTCCATCAGATTGCCGCTATCAAAGCAGCACTGACCAGTGCCAGTTGTGAAGTATTGGAGTGTTATACACGTAATTGTCTCAAGGATGCTTCACAAACGAATGAAGAGATTGCGTCGGAACTGATAGATGTCATTCATAAATCGGCACGCTAGAAAGCACAAATCCCCACATTGGATGATTTCTGGTTTCTTTCATCAACCGGTGGTGGATTGTTTTACTGTGTGCTTCTTTTCCAGGCAACACAATGCAAATGCCTGAAGCAATACCACAACCCGCAACCAACAAACAGCCTGAAGGCACCAACAACTGCAACAGTTATTGGTGCCTTCAGGCTTGAAATTGTCCTCCTCATACCAGGTTCGGATGAATAGTTTCTTTTCACCACGGAGACACGGAGGCACAGAGAGAACAGGGTTTCCCTTTCTCTCTGCCCGAATCTTGGCGTTCTTGGTGTCCTGGCGGTTTCTCTCACTCTTCAAACGTATCTGGTATCACTCCCCATTAGCCAACCGCATCACCACAATCGTCAGATCATCGTGCCGTTCAGACTTTCCCACAAACGTATTCAACGTGCCATTAAGATACTCCAGCATGGCATGCGCACTGCTGCCAGGCCCCTGTGCAACTGTTTCAGCCAGACGCTCAAACCCAAACAGCTCACCACTGGCACTGGTTGCCTCAATAACCCCATCACTGGTAAAAATAACAATATCTCCCTGCTGGAGCATCAGCGTCGCCTCGTGATAGCCTTTGTGCATACCAAAACCAACACCAAGCGGCATACCACCAACCTCAATCCACTCAACAGAATTATCAACCCGCCGCAGCAACGGCATCACACACCCGGCATTGGCAACCCGTAGCATATTCCCGCAGACTTCTGCATAGCAGAGCGCACAATTGAGCCGCGTCGTCCGCGTATAGGGCAAAATGGCCTGATCAAGCGCAGTGAGGAGCGACGACGGTGTATTAACCAGCGCAATCGTCGTGCGGAACGAGACAATGCTCGTATTCATCAAAAGTGCGGCTGGCAACCCCTTACCGGAAACATCCCCCACCGCAATCGCCACATGATCACGCGAAAAGGTATGGTAGGCAAAAAAATCTCCACCAACCTCCCGCGCAGGAATGCTATACCCCATAACATCTAGCCCAGGCCAGTCGGGATGGGCTTCAGGCAGCAACCCCTGCTGAATCTTCTGCGCCATTGCCAGTTCGGTTTGCAGGCGGTCATTCAACCTTTGCAAATCGGTTGCCATGTCCTGGATACGCTGTTTCTGAAAAAAGCCGGTCCATGTCTGGCGACGCGTATTCACATGCACGAGGCAAAAAAAGGGAACGCCCATCAACAGAGCAATACCAATAAACAACCGCTCACCCACCATCGTCTGCATACCGCTCACCGCAAGCACATTGATAACAAAGTAGGAAAGGTTGAGCGAAAGCATACTAAAGATCACCCAGGGTGTCGGCCAGGGAAGCAGACTTATCAGCATCATCCCGCCAATCAGCGCCCCTCCATAGAGACTGGTCGGGTCATGGCTGATAATCAGCATTTGTTGGACAAGCATCCAGATAATAATAGTACACCCGCAGAAAAGCGCATAGAGTGGCAACCGCTCCCCTTTCCACTGGACCAGCAACGCAACACCCCAGACAAGACTAATGAGAAGAGCACGTAACAGAAAAAGTTGCCAGAAAACTTCCCGATAGAGCAAAAAATCGCTGGAAACAAAAAAAAGCGTGAACATGCCAACTGCCAGCAGTATTGGCGGAATAATACGTTGCATAATCTCGCGGGTTTCTTGCTCGAAAGCGGGAGCAAGTTCCTGGTGTTCAGCGGGCACCGGATCAATCCAATGCAAAAAGCGATGTATCAGCCTGGACGAGTTCAAAGGAGAAAAGTGTGTCATGATCGAAACCTGAGATTGTTGTTAAACGCACATGGGATGCAGCCTCCCTTAATAGTGTGCATAGTATAACATAGACACTGTTGCGTATTTGTCGTATTATCTGGCGGATGCTATACTGGCGGGCAGCAAACGAAACATATCCCTATTTGCATATCAGGAGATGAACAGATGACAGACGAACAACCAATTGCCATTCCGCCAGAACTGGTTCAGCAACTACGACGTGCGCAGCATGTCGTGGTGCTGACCGGCGCAGGAACATCTGCCGAAAGCGGCGTACCGACCTTCCGAGACGCACAGACAGGATTATGGGCGCAATATGACCCGCAACAACTGGCAACACCAGAAGCATTTCGCGCCAACCCGCGCTTGATATGGGAATGGTACACCTGGCGGCGAGAACTGGTTGCAAAGGCACAGCCCAATCCGGGCCATCACGCGCTGGTTGAGCTCGAACAGCACGTGCCGCAGTTTACGCTTATTACGCAGAATGTGGATGGTATGCATCAGCGGTCAGGCAGCCAGAATGTCATTGAACTGCATGGCAACTTGACGAGGACAAAACGCGCAACCGATAGCGTGACCGTCGAAACATGGGAACCTCCTGAAGATGGGATACCCCGCTGTCCAGAAACCGGCAGTATGCTCCGCCCTGACGTGGTCTGGTTTGGCGAAATGCTGCCCGAAAAGGCATTGCAGCAGGCCGCAGACGCAAGCACCTCCTGCGATATTTTCTTCTCGATAGGAACCTCTGGCGTGGTACAACCAGCCGCCTCGCTCCCGCATATGGCAATGCAGGCTGGCGCGACGCTGGTCGTTATCAATCCAGACGTGACACCGCACGTCTCACAGACCGCCTATTACCTGCGGGGACCGTCAGGCGAGGTGCTGCCCAGGCTGGTGGAGGCATTGGCTCATACCAGTGACGAGTGACGAGTGATGAGTGATGAGCGACTGCAATGCGCTCTATGACACCAGTTTTCTTAACTGCTTACCCGAACATGGTATAATCACTCGAATTTGGTATCAATAGACGATGGACTGAAGACGGTGGACTGGAGACGAGGGACTGGCACCACATAATTGCCGCAGTTGTTGACAACGTTAGAAAGAGCAATGCGCAGCAAAACATCCCCATTTGAGGGATGTTTTCGAGGAAAAGAGCATTGACTGGAAAGCAGAGCAACCGCTACTGCACCGTATGCACCGACATTGCCCCGTTGACCTCTATCTCATACAACTTCGCATCGAACAACGCACGCGCACGGGCGAAATGTGCATCCGCATCCTGAAACCGCACCGCAGCAAGATTCGCATATTCGGTTTTATAGCTGCCATAGAACTCACCCAGCGCATCTATCGCTTCCAACTCCAGCGACAAACCCTCTACATAGGTCTTATGGGCAGACTGCAAC
>CAYFVX010000105.1:0-9018 GCA_964346425.1 uncultured Chloroflexaceae bacterium
GTTGGGGCGTTTCTATTGTGGTGGATAATGGAGCGGAACTCCACGTGATGGGGACGACGGACAATCCTGTGCGCTTTGTCTCCAGTTCAGGGGTACGCTGGGATGGTATCTATGGACGACCTGGCAGCAGCATTACGCTGCAAAATGCCCACGTCCACCAGGGGGGGGCTGGCGGGACTGTGTTGATGAGCGAACAGGGCGAGCTCAAGATATACGATTCTCTGTTTGAAGACAATGGCGGCACCATCCTGACGACGGATAGCCTGCTGGACATGCGTGGTAGCCAGGTGTATGGCAATGATTTTAGCTACGGGGGGGCACTGAATGCCACGTTTAACCGTGGCAACCGGCTCATATTGCAGAACAACCGTTTTGGCGGCAATCGCATGAGCAATGGTGCCTCGGTGGTCAACATTCACAATGTTGGCGTGCTGGAACCGGTGGTTATGGACATTCAGAAAAATCTCATGTACATTCCCCAACCAGCCGGCGGCGAGGTGGGGGCGAACCTGCTGGTGTCAACCAATGGACCGATTGAAGGCACGATTGCCTGCAACTCGCTGGTCGGGTCTACCGATGGTTTCCGGTTGCGCTCCGAGACCTCGCAGCACCCCAACTTTCGCCTCAACGTGTATGACAACCTGATAGATGGACACATTGCCCCCATCACGCCCTACTATGTGGAGCACGGCATTGGTCGCGGCGCGACCAGCGAAGTCGAGCTGAATATGCAATTTAACTGGTGGGGCGATTCTACTGGCCCCTATCACCCGGAAGGCAATCCCGAAGGGCGCGGCGATTCCGTCGGCAGCAATATCATCTATCGCCCCTGGCGCGAAGAGCCGCCAGCCTGCGTGCCACCGCCGCCCTAGCGGGACGCACCGCCAAACCCCTGCCTTATCACCCAAACCCCTACTTTCCCAACAGAGTCCTTGTGGACTCTGCTGGGCAACCCCATCTCCTGTCCGTACCTTTGCGGCTTTGCGCCTTTGCGCGAGGCTCTGCCCGGACGTTCCCAACAGAGTCTCCAGGCCGCTCTTTGCCCGAATCTTGGCGTTCTTGGCGTCTTGGCGGTTTCTCTAACTATTCAAACGTATTTGGTATGAGGAGAGTGGGGAGGATAGGAAAAAACCACAAAGACACAGAGGACACAGAGGAGAGAACGAAGGCAAAAACATTGTGTTCTCTGGTCTTTGTGATACACGTATGTATCCGAACCTGGTATTACCCGAAACACCCGCCGCTGTAGCAGAGCATGGGTTGGCGGGCAGCGCGGACTTCATCCAGTCGCCGCACCGGTGACGTAAACGGAGCATCGTGCAGCAAATCAGGCTCCTCAGCCGCCTCACGTGCAATATCCTTCATTGCCTGAATGAATGCGTCCAGATTGCACTTCGTCTCCGTCTCGGTTGGCTCAATCATCAAGGCTTCTGGCACAATCAGCGGGAAATAGACCGTAGGCGGATGGAAACCATAGTCTATCAACCGCTTGGCAATATCAAGTGTGCGGATATCTGGCGCATTCGCCAGTTGTCCCTTCAAGACAATCTCGTGCATGCAGATACGGTCTACCGCTGCTGGATACAACGTGTCCAGGTGCTTGCGCACGTAGTTGGCATTCAAAACAGAGGTTTCGGCAACTTCACGCAAGCCTGATTTGCCAAGCACACGGATATACGTCCACGTCCGCACCAGCATACCAAAGTTGCCATGAAATACCTTCATGCGGCCGATACTTTTTTCCGGCGTAAAAAATTCATACGTCGCAGGTTCGTCATCAGATTTATCTCGCTGTCGCACGCGTGGACAGGGTAAAAAGGGAGCCAGTTCAGCCGTACAACCAACTGCTCCACTGCCAGGGCCACCCCCGCCATGCGGGGTTGAGAACGTTTTGTGCAGATTGAAATGCATGAAATCAAAGCCTAGAGCCGCAGGCTTGACGATACCGAGAATAGCATTCAAGTTGGCCCCATCACAATACATCAAGCCACCAGCTTCATGCACCAGCCGGGTAACTTCAAGAATATTCTCTTCAAACAGGCCAAGCGTGTTCGGATTGGTCAGCATCATACCCGCCGTGCGCGGCGAGAGCTTGCTCTTGAGGTCTTCAATGTCTACGTTCCCGCGGGCATCACTCGTGACCTCAATCGTCTTGAGACCAGCCATCGAGACGGTCGCCGGATTGGTGCCGTGCGCAGCATCGGGGACCAGTATTTCCTTGCGGTCCGTATCACCATTGTTTTGATGATAGGCGTGAAAGACCAGCGCACCGGTCAACTCGCCCTGGGCACCCGCGGCTGGTTGGAGCGATACGGCCTCGAAGCCACTGATGGTTTCCAGATCGTGTTGTAGTTCCCACATCAAATAGAGTGCCCCTTGCATCAGCGCAGGGTCGGTGAGGGGATGCGCACCGGAAAAACCGGACAGTCGCGCAGCTTCTTCATTGATTTTCGGGTTGTACTTCATCGTGCAGGAACCAAGTGGATACATGCCCGTGTCTATGCAGAAGTTGCGCTGGCTGATACGGGTGAAGTGGCGCACTACTTCCGGCTGGCTCAATTCTGGCATCTCTGCCAGATCATCCTCGCGCAGCAATTCTTCTGGCAGAGGAGTTGTTGGTACATCTATCTCCGGCAGTGCAACCCCACACTTGCCAGGGGATGAAAGTTCAAAAATTGGCGGTTCATAGGTATTCATACAATATGGTACTTTCCAATGGTATTCAATTTCGTAGCCCTATACATTGACGGGTATAGCCCCGGCCGTCAGCGGGTCAAACCCCTCCGGCCATCGGGTGAGCGTGGTAAACCTGGCACCAACCAGGTTTGTGTCCTGCAGATTGCAGTGGCTCAGATCAACGCTACGCAGGTCCGCATTGCTCAGATTTGCCCCCGTCAGATTGCTCGCCAACCCACCCTCAACACTGATAGCCCGCAGGTCGGCACCGCTCAAATTGGCAGTGCTCAGGTTGGTGCTGGTCATATTTGTGTTGCTCAAGTCGGCACCTTGCAGGTTCGCATGGCTGAGATTGGCATGGCTGAGATCAGCATCACTCAAGTCTGCATTACCGAGATCGGCATTGCTGAGGTTCGCATGAGACAAATTGGCATAGGCCAGATTGCTCAAAAGCAATCGAGCTCCGCTTAAATTTGCATTGCTGAAGTTGACACGGCTCAGATTAAGGTCTGAGAGCACAATACCTTGCAAGTCTGCCCCTTGAAAATTGGCTGGTTTCCCAGGAGCCCTGATTGCTTCGCGTATCTGATCGCGGGTGAATACTGCCATATATGCCTCTTTCCCCTTGTGTTTTGGTTATTATCTTGCTATGCACTGGCCCGGAGCGCATCCACCAGTGCATCAATATCTTGTTTACTATTCATTTCCGTCACGCAGAGGAGCATCGCATGCCCAAACTGCGGCTCTTCCTGGGAAATATCATACCCACCAAGAATACCCTGCTGTTGCAGGCTGGCGTTAATCTCCGCAACCGGTTTGGGGCACTGAACAACAAACTCCTTGAAGAATGGGTGTTCCGGCTCAGGCAGACGGAAGCCGGGTATCTGGCTTATCTGCGAAGCCGCATAGTGTGCCCGGTGATAGCAAAGCTCGGCAACGCGCCGTATCCCTTGCCGTCCCATCAAACTGAGATACACCGTTGAGGCCAGAGCCATCAATCCCTGGTTGGTGCAGATATTGCTTGTGGCTCGCTGGCGGCGGATATCTTGCTCACGCGCTCGCAGCGTCAGCACATAAGCGGGCTTCCCATCTACATCACGGGTAGTGCCAACCACGCGACCGGCAATTTTGTGCATATAGTCTTTCTTGCACGTAAAAATACCGAGGTAGGGACCGCCAAAATTGAGGCCCAGGCCAAGCGGTTGCCCTTCCGCAGTAGCAATATCAGCCCCCACTTCGCCAGGCGTCTGAAAAAGACCAAGCGAAATCGGGTCGAAATGCATCACCATCAACGCACCGGCTGCCTGTACCTGTTGCGCAACGGGGCGCAGATCGTGCATACGTCCCAGAAAATCGGGGGATTGCACAATCACGGCGGCGGTCTGGTCATCGAGATGGGCCAGCGCATCTTCTATGGTCGCGCCCGGCTCTTCATCTCCAACAATCTCGACATCCAGACTGCGGAAATAAGTGCGCATCACTTCGCGATATTGTGGATGCACACTGCGTGCCACGATGATTTTATGACGCTTGCGTTTGACCGCCAGCGCAACAATAGCTGCCTCAGCGACGGTTGTTCCGCCATCATAATGGGATGCGTTGGCAATATCCATCCCCGTCAGGCGACAGACGAGGCTCTGATATTCAAAGACAGCTTGCAAAGTACCCTGGCTAATCTCTGGTTGGTAGGGCGTATAGGCGGTGTAGAACTCGCTGCGGCGCAGCATCTGGTCCACACTGCTGGGAACAAAGTGGTTATAAGAACCTGCTCCCAGAAACATGCGATGGGTGCAAGAGCTGGCATTTTTTGCGCTCAGACCATGTAACTCGCTCATCAGTTGTGGCTCTGGCAACGGATCTGTCAGATCGAGGTGCGGAAAACGTAGCTCTTGCGGCACGTCTACAAACAGGTCTTGCACCGTCTCAACACCGATAGCCTGGAGCATCTCCTGTCGTTCACTCTCCGTAATTGAAATATATGGTGAAAATGGCATCTTTCTGAACTTCTTTCCTGGATATAACACGCTACCAGCTTGCGAGCCGATGATGCTTCCAATACCGTTTGATGACGTGTTTCTATCCTCCCACTGTATCCTGTTCAGCAGAAGGTTCTGGTGAGATGTCGGGATAGGTTGCGGGTATCAAACCATTGAAGACCAACCACTGCGGGCTGATAGCTCGGACGACTTCGTACCGTATGGCGAAAAATGATAGATCCATGCAATGCTGGAACGGAGTGGAGCAACATGTGCTTCTCAGAGCGCAACCATGCTCAGCGACACTCCGTTCAGCAGCATACATTGTGGAGTTATGGAAATGGTCAGAGTCTAGTGTGTCTGTTCAGCCATAACTTTTTCATAGCTCTCTGCATCCAGCAGTTCGCCTTCTTCACCAGATACTTTTATACGGATAAGCCACCCCTCCCCATACGGGTCTTTGTTGACAGGAGACTGGTCGTCTTCAAGCGCAGTATTGACAGCCACAATCTTACCACCAACAGGCGCATAAAGATCTGAGGAAGCTTTGACAGACTCGATAGCTCCGAAGACTTCACCCGGTGCAAATGTGTCACCGACTTCTGGTATTTCAATGAAGACCACATCTCCCAGAGCATTCTGCGCAAAATCGCTGATGCCAACCACTACTTCATCGCCCTCTGTGCGTACCCATTCATGTGTTTTGAGATACCGTAACTCTTTTGGGGTGTTAAAACCCATTGTTTCACTCCTTCTACTAGTTCATTCATACGTGTTCCGCTAACCAGAAAAAGCTGCTCGGCTTGCAAGCAGCCGGTTGTATCTGTCGGTACACAGTCTGGTTTGTTTATATACCGACCTGTGCGAGAGTGGTGGCTCACTTTTTATATTTTGGTTTATAAAAGGGCATCTTTACCACTCGGGCTCGCACGGGTTTATTTCGTATCATGACATCGAACTCGCTATCCAACTGGCTGAGCGCAGTCGGCACATAGCCCATACCGAGATGTTTCCCCAGAGTGGGTGAGGGCATCCCGGTCGTGACATACCCGATCTTCTCTCCATCGGTGCTATGGATGGCGTAGCCATGCCGGGCTATCCCGCGACCAACCATTTCAAAGCCAGTGAGACGCCGCGAGGTTCCATGCGATTTCATGTACTCGAGCGCATCATAGCCCGTGAATGGACCTTTGTCGAGTTTCACAACCCAGCCGAGCCGCGCTTCATACGGGTTGATATCGTCACCTATTTCATGACCATACAATGCCAGGCAAGGCTCAAAGCGCAAACTATCTCGTGCGCCGAGACCACACGGCTTCAAGCCGTGGGCTTTGCCAACATCCAGGAGATGGTTCCAGACTTTGGTAGCCTGCGTAGCATCAAAGAAAATCTCAAAACCATCCTCCCCCGTATACCCCGTCCGGGCAATCAGACATTCGTCTATTCCCAGAAATCGTCCTTTGACAACTCCGTGAAAGGGGATCGAGGTCAGAACCTCTGCCTGACTGGTTTCAGCCTGGGCTAGAATAGCTTCGGTGGCTGGCCCCTGTAGTGCCAGCATAGCCCACTGATCAGAATAATCCACCATACGAACATTAAAATTAGCAGCATGTTTTAAGAGCCAGTCCCAATCTTTCTGGCGATTTGCTGCATTAACCACCAGCATATAGGCATTCGGCAGATGATAAATAAAAATATCATCCACAATGCCTCCGTAAGAATTGCACAGCAGGGCATAGTTTGCTTTGTCAACATCAATCGCAGCCACGTCGTAGGTTGCCACACGTTGCAAGAAACTGAGCGTATCTGGCCCTATCACCAGAAATCGTCCCATGTGACTGATATCGAAAAGCCCGGCCGCATTGCGGACTGCGTGGTGTTCATCCAGGATACCACTATACTGGACGGGCATTTCCCACCCGCCAAACTCTACCATACGTGCGCTCATAGCGATGTGCGATTCATACAGGGGGGTTTTTTTCAGCATAATTCGTTCCATTCTCTATTTCTTGCCGGAGCAGGGTGATAAGCTCACGCCGATGTTCCAGAATTTGAGCCAGACGTTCATACCCTTCATCTAATACCTGATCAATTGCATCATCCAGAGTTGCTGCAAACCAGGGATCCAGCAGGATTACATACTGCTCAATTGCTTGCAGCAGGTCCTCGTTCCCGCGGGATTGCAACAGTGCATGATATGCGTTGAGCGGTATCTCTGCAAAAGGATCAGGAATATCAGCAGAAACAGGCTCTCCTGCATGCGATTGAAGGGTTGGTTGCGCGGTTTGCTCGTTCAGCAGGTGGTGCAAGAGTTGACGCACATGGTTCAGGCATTCAGCAAAATCGTATTCACGTTGCTCAAAAGCCCGGTCTGCCAGTTGGCGCAGGGTTTTGTCGGCCTGTGGTTTTTGCAAAAAAGGATAGTGTTCAACCGTAGTACGGAAACCGTCCAGGGTGTCCGCACCGACCAGTTGTTGCACAATATGCATGAGTTCAGTCTCAGCCGGTTCATCCACAACCGCTGTTTCTGAAACAGGCACCTGTTTGTACCTGATTTCAGGTTGTTCCTGATTTATATTCACACCAGATAGCACATCTTCAATGCGTCTTCCTGGCATTGGCATGGTCGTTTTTTTCCCTTTTTGGGCGTGTTTCTTGAGGATGTGGATAATACCCGGTAAATCCTGCGCGATTTGCGCATCGCCGAGATAGGCTTGACGTTCATTGACAGGAACACGCTCAATAAGGAAACGATGAAGTTCGCGGACCTCTTCGCGCCGTTGATATTCCGCGCTATCTGATGGGATAGCGAGAATGACAAACTTGCTTGCTGCGTCATGCAACAGGAAAGGTGTCTGCGCAATAAATTGAGTGCTACATTGAGGACAGCAGATGGTATTCAGTTTACCCTGATGTAGTGCTTGCATATGTTCTGGTTGTTCCTGAGAATCGAGGATCAGCCATACGTCACTTTGAACAATAGTACCACAACCAGGGCACTTCAGCGACCTGTTCTCGCTGTATGATATGGTCATGGTGATAAATAATAAACCGTGGATAGGAAACCCAGGATGAGCAAAAACGCTGGCTTCTGCGCTCGGTAGAGTTGCTTGCTACACATAACGTTTTGCCTGTTCTTTCACCAGGGTTCTTGTTCATCAGTCATGAACGTTCTTTTATCCCGTGCCTATTGTACCATAAACTTTTTGTCTGGGACACAGTCTTCACGACCAGGTGGTTTTACGACACTTTTCGCTTTTGTTAATCGCTGTGTTGGTGGTATAATACGCACAATACTTCAGAGAGGTTGTCCAACTTCTGAGTGGGCATATCACATGATGAACAGAGCCGTTGCAATGGGTGCCGGTGTTTTTTGCACCGTCAACGAGCTACCAGGATTTCGCGCAAATAAGCGACACCATGCCGTTCTGATGCGGTGCAGTGCATGCTTTCTAGTGATTTTGCGGGGCTGAAGCTCCACAAAGCTGCCACTCCAATCGGGTTGGCGACGAAGCCGCCAGCAAGCAAGTGCTCACATATTTGCGCAAAACCACGGAAGCTACGGCCCTTTTTCATCACGAAGACAGACCAATGGTATCTTTGCACGTTTTGGGAGTATCTGTTTACGCCATCTCTTGAGAACATTGCGCTCGTTCGTAGTGGAAAGAGTGCCGCGCAGGGAAATAACCCTGAACCTGGTGCAGCCAGTGCTGGCTGTCCGCATGATGCTCGTGGTTTCTGCAAAGATAGCAGCAGTGAGTCTCTGGACATATATTCCCCGATTCAAACCATTATGACCATAAACCACGACCACCGGCAATCACAGGATGTATCACCATAATCGTAACTGTAATCGTACATAGTTTGGAGGAAGGAATCCTATGCAAACACGTAGCCGAGTTCCGTTTGACTTTATTGCGAAAGACTTGCTGAAAGTCATGTTGACCGACATGTCTACCTTTACCAATATGGCAGGCTTGCAAGTCGCGAAGGAAACATTTAACCTGCGGCACCCCGGCAGAGCCATTCATGGGCGGGGCGATAAAGTCCGTCAGGTCAGCCTGCGTATTACCGACATGTGCAACTTGCGCTGCCACACCTGCGGACAATGGGGTGATAATGGCTACCTGCTCGACAAACCGCTGAAAGAATTGAAACAAAATGAGGTCCCCGTCGAAGATTACAAGCGACTGGCGGACCAGTTTGTTGCCGAAGGCTGGAAACCCATCTGGTATATCTGGGGCGGTGAGCCAATGCTCTACCCCGGCATGCTCGACCTGCTCTACTACATCTCCGAGCGCGATATGCCCATTATGATGGTCAGCAACGGTACGCGCATTGCCCAACACGCCAAAGAAATTGTAGA
>CAYFVX010000106.1:0-9014 GCA_964346425.1 uncultured Chloroflexaceae bacterium
ATAGTGACCATGTTCACCGCAGTCACTCATCACTCATCACTCATCACTCATCACTGGTATAAAGCTACACACTCCCCCACTGTGATCCAACCTCTTCACCTATGCGCACATGTTTGCCCACCACTACCCGCACCTGCGGCAAATGCACAAACGTCGTGCGCAAATCCTCATCCCCGCAATGGTCCGCAATATATTGGACCATCGAACGGGCGCGTTGCAACAACACGCCCGCATGGTTTACATCGCCATAACAGGCTTCAATATGGCTCAAAAGAAAAAGGATTTGCCACAATGTACGCTGCGAGCCAAGAGAGCGAGCTTCCTGGTACGCTTTGTGCAACACCTGCCGCGCTTCGTGAACCCTGCCCAATCCCAGCAACGCATGACATTGCAGATAGTGCGCATCGGCACGGAAGGGACGTATCTGATAATCATGCAGATAGGACAACAACTTTGCCGTCACAGAGGCAGCCCGCTCATACTCACAGCGGGCCAGCGCAAGCTCCGCATCTGCCAGCGGTACATAGATAGGTGCCAGCAACATCTCATTGCGCTCTTTGTAGGTTTGATAGCTCTCCCCAATAGCCTTCTCCGCTTCCGCCAGATCACCCGTGAGGATAAGCAAACGGGCAAGCACCGCCATAGGCCATGAGCGCAACAGGTTGTTATGCTCCTCCGAGCGAGCACAGGCAACCTCCGCCAGCACAATCCCATGCTCAATCTCGCCCAGCATCCCATACAGCCAGGCCAGATCAGCCCGTGTGCCAATCTGCACCGTCAGATGCCCCACCTGCTCACCTTGAAAAATAGCTTCGCTCATTGCCGCAATCGCTTTATCCGGGCGGCCCTCTTCCAGAAAAACATGCCCCACAATAAGCCGACTATTCGCCAACCCCGAAGTGTTGCCAATAGATTCGCTGATACCCGCCGCTTCCTCCGACGAAGCTATCGCCTCTTCATAATGCCCCAGCAAAAAATGCCCGACCGCATAGCGCGAAAGGTTATCAATCAGCATGGGCAAATTCTGCGTGTTGCGCCACATCGCGCTGGCTTCTTCCAGCACCTCCTGGCTGCGTTCCAGTTTGCCACTATTGCGATAGGCCAGCGAGAGATCATTGAGCGTAAGTGCCACCTGTTCCCGCAGGTTCAAATTCTTTGCCAGCGCAAGCGACTGCTCACCATAGGAAACCGCCTGTTGCGGGTCGTTGCTGGTAAACGTCTTGAGCAACATCAAATTCCAGAGAATTTTGGACTCCGCGATGCGGTCCTGCAAATCCCGCGCCAGTTCCAGTGCCTGCTCAAGCAACTCCTCCGCCTTTTGCGGATGATAGGCTGGATTGGGCGTGGAGCGTAGCGTAGCGAGAGCCATCAACGCCGCCAGCTTCATTCGGTTATCTTGCTGTTGCTCAGCCAGTTGCTGCAACTCCTGATACTTTTCGAGTGCCTGCTCATATTCGGCCTGAATTTCGAGAATACGCCCACAGCGCAGGTAGAGATAGATAAAGTGCTCGCTTTTGGCCTGATGGTGGTGTGCTATTTCCAACGCACGCCCAAAATGGGCAATGGCCTCGGTATTCGCATAGAGCGTGTACGCCTCATTGCCAGCCAGCGTATAATATTTCTGCGCCCGCGGATCATCCGCATAATCAAAGTGTTTTGCCAGCACCGGCGCAAATTCATCCAACCGATCTGCATAGGTTTGCAAATACCATTCCCCCACCGCCCGATGCAACTGCCGCCGCTGCGCAAATGGCATCAGATGGTAGACAACCTCGTGGGTAATCGCATTCTTGAAGCGATAAGCAGGTTCCTCCTCATCCGTATCGGGCAGGATAAGCTCGCGCCGTTCCAGCATTGCCAGGTTGTTCGAGATTTCCTGTTGATCGGCTTCCACCGGATAGACTTCATGCAGTGTGCGTGTGCCAAAGCTATAGCCTATCACGCTGGCAACTTTCAGCGTGAGTTGTTGCGCTGGCGTCAGACGGTCAATACGGCTGGTAATCACGCCATGCGTCGTATCTGGCAAACTCAGGGCTTGCAGGTCACCCGTTTCAGGAGCTATCCAGCAGACCTCATCGCGGATGAAAATATCCCCGCTATCACGCAACGCATACGCAAGCTCTTCAATGAAGAATGGATTGCCCTGCGCCTTCTCATGAATAAGCGAAGCCACCGACTCCGGTGCGCGAGCAACCCCCAGACGTTGACAGACAAGTGCATAGGTATCTTCTGCAGAAAGCGATGACAAAACCAGATAGTGCGTTTGTGGCGCATCCCGCAGACGAACATAGCTTTCCGACGGCGAATCACCAGGCGGGCGAGTAGTCAACGTGAGCAACAGATTGCCGATATGCTGACTGACTGCGAGCACGAGCGACCATGAAGCCGAATCAAGCCACTGCACATCTTCAATCACCAGCAGCGTCGGCGTTGCCGATACCATCAGTTGGAACAGATCGAGCAAAAAACTGCGCGTTGTATCCGCCATTGCCTGCCCAGACAGCGAGGAGGTATACGCATTGGGCGGAAAATCCAGCGGGAGTACTGCATTGAGCAGCGGAATTTGCCGCAGCATTTCCGGCTCGGAAGCAAATGTATTCAGCACAAGCTGCTGACGCTTCTCCTGGATCGGTTCTCTCTCAATTTCGAGCAGGTGCGCAAATATCTTGCGCCAGGCATAGTAGGGCGTGGAGAGGTCGATAGCATCACTTTCGCCAACCAGCGTCAGGATACCCAGATTTTCCGCTTGCTGACGCATGCCATGCATCAAACGTGACTTGCCAATGCCCGCTTCTCCTTCGATGATGAGCACCGATGCCTCACCATACTTACTCAAACTGGACTTGCGGCGGCGCAGGGCCTGCAATTGCGCGGCCAGCAGAGCCTGCTCTTCAACACGGTCTATCAAAACATGGTACGACTGGATAACATGCTCTGCCAGACCACGCGGCCGATAGACCGCAACCACATCCGTTTTTCCCTTGACGGAGATAGGAGCCAGTTCATCAAAAACCAGACGAGAGCGAGTTGCCTGATACGTTGCCGTGTCACACAAGATGCCATCAGGCGTCGCTTGCATCAGACGGGCTGCCAGATTGACCACATCGCCCAGAATGGTGTATTCACGCCGTTGATCATTGCCAACGATACCGCAAAAAGCCCGGCCGGTCGTGACGCCAATAGAGCAACGTATCCCAAGAGCCTGCAAATCTTTTTGCACTTCCATTGCTGCCTGGATGCCGCGTAGCGCATCATCTTCATGCGCCAGCGGTGGCAGACCAAAGACAGCTATCAGGATCGTCCCTTTCTCGTCCAGGCTGAGTTTGTTGACACTGCCTTCATAGCGATATAAGGCCGTCTGAAGAGAACGAATACCCATCTGGATTGCATCCAGTGACATACGCGAGTTGTGCATCTCTGGTAAATTGACAAAAAGGACGGTTATCAAACGCAACTCGGCCAACCAGTTACCCTGACCGGCCGCCAGACGTGTCAACACAACATCCGGAATATAACAGCGAAGGGCCATTTCCATATTCATTGAAGGATGCAAGGCCAGCGGTGTGGGGGTTATGGCGGGAGGAAAATGCTGCAACGCATGGAGCAGAATAGACGGAGGCGTTGCAGCAGGGTGATTGAGATATTCGCTTTCAGATTCACCTCTGGCAAGCTCCATCTGGCCTGTTTCACTCGCCTGAGCGCATGCAGGTTGCTCTAGCAAAGGTTCCCCTGCACACGCGTGTTTCACCAGCTCCCACGCTTCCGGCGAGAGGACCACCTGCCCAGGTTGGGCTTGCTGTTCAACGTGAATAAGCTGCGACACCGGATTGCCCGTCACCAGCCACAACCATCGCTCATAGACCCCACCAACATGAATAATACCAACATCACCCGCACCAATACCGATGCGCACATCAAGATGGAGCGAAGCAGAGAGGCGTTCATTATTGAACAACGCCTGCAAATCAAGACCGCACTGTGCAGCCCGGTGCGTCATCACGTCGAGGTCACCATCCAGCGCAGGCCAGAGCGCGAGCAACGCGTCTCCGGCAAAAGTCACGACATCCCCACCGAGGGCGGTAATGATTGTGATAAGGCGGTCAAATTTACTGTTCAAGAAGTCGCTGAGTTCTTCCGCTCCTTCTGGCCCCTGCTGCGCGAGTTGCTCAGCCAGCACAGTAAAACCGGAAAGGTCTGCGAAAAGCATGGAAGCCGGCAGGCGATCTTCCTTTGGCGTTGTTGGAGGAGAAGGCTCTCGTATTAAACGTCGCACGACTAATGTTGGTATATAGCAGGCGAGCGTCTCTAGCAACTCAGCCATAAATCGCTACCTACACCTCGGGCAGAAACTCCGATTCCGAGGTAATCGAGGAAACAAAAGCGACAATCAGACGAATAGAATATTCAACATCCAGCAAATCAACCATTTCATTGGGCGTGTGCATATAGCGCAGCGGAATACCGACCGTACCGGTGGCGACGCCATTCCGCGCAATATGGATAACATCTGCATCGGTCCCCAGATAGCGTGAAGAGGGTTGGAGCGTGTAGGGAATACGCTCACGTTCAGCCAGTTCCAGTAACCGATCATACAAAAGAGGACTATTGGCAGACCCTCGCACCAGCACCGGTCCACTTCCCAGGCGTACATCACCGTGCTGCCGCTTCTCGGTGTCAGGATGATCCGTGGTGTAGGTGGTATCTACAACCAGCGAAATATGCGGCTGAAACTGAAAAGCCGCAACGGCAGCCCCCGCCGAAGTCGTTTCTTCGTGCGTTGTTGCAATGGCAGCCACACATGCCGCAGGCCGACGGCTTGCCAGTTGGCGAAATGCTTCCAGAATGATAAACGTCCCAATGCGATCATCGAGACTTCGGCTGACCAGACGTCCATTGGGAAGCTCGTAAACAGGAGCGTCAATCACCCCAACACTGCCAACACGTACCAGTGCCATAGCTTCAGCGCGGCTCTTGACCCCCAGGTCAATCCAGAGCTGGCTGATTTTGCTCACGTTTGCCATATCATCATTGCTCATCAGGTGCAACGGCTTTTTGCCAATCACGCCAAAAACATCTCCTTGACGACCAAGTAAGCGCACTCGTTGCCCCACCAGAACCTGCGGATCCCAGCCGCCAATAGGCTGAATAGAGAGATAGCCCTCATCGTCAATGTAATGCACCATAAAACCAATTTCGTCAATATGGGCAGCCAGCAGCACCCGTGGCCCATTGCTCTCCAGCAAGGCCACACTATTGCCATGCACATCGGTCCTGATACTATCCGCAAATTTTCGCGCTTCTGTCCGCCAGAGCTTTGCAGCAGCAGCTTCGTCGCCTGTGGGTGCAGGGGTTGCAAGCAATTGTTTCAGAAAAGCAATATTGTGCAAGGTCATAACGTATCATCCTTTGTTCGCTCTATTCGTTGGGGAATACTTGTATATTTTTTTCATCAAACGGGCTCCTCCGAGCGCAACGGCGGACCAATTCTTTGGCTGAAACCTCCTGTGCTCCACAGAGCAGTGCCAGCTTGCGCCTTGCTGTCGTCAAATCATAGTGTGGAAGACCTGGTTTATCTTGAAAACATGAACGTGGCAGACCAATTTTTCGGGCTATATTGTGCAACTCCTCCAGTCCTTGCGGGCTGAGATCATCAGTCATCATATGGCACCAGTAGCAATGTCCATGAGGGGCATGGGGGTATTCCCTTAACTGGTCTACCAGGATCATACAACCTTCCGTAGCTATGTTCCCAGGTCATGTGAGCAACAAGCATAGCCCATTATACCATGCCCCTTTGTCGGGTGCCGCCCCCCTTTGTCCTTGTAGCACTTCTGTGGTATGCTACAATAGAATCTAGCGAAATTTCTCAGAACAAGCCGTGCGTTTTTTCAAAAATTATACGAAGCATTGTGGTACTGCCATACTTCTTCTCGTTATGACATGTCTCTCCTTATCAACATCAATCCAGCCATACGAGTAAAGGCACACTCATGAACCAGGAGCGTTACATTTTGCTGATTGAAGACAGTGCGAGTCAAGCTCTCCAGATCAAACTGTTGCTTACCCGTGGTGGCTATGAGGTACGAACAACCGGTGATGGAGCCAGAGGTTGGCATCTGGCCTGTGATACTGCGCCTGATCTTATTTTGCTCGATATAAACCTACCGGTGATAGATGGGTTTCGTGTCTTGTCGTTGCTCAAACATAGCGAGAAGACCGCGCATATCCCGGTGCTTATGCTCACCAGCATGGACCGCATCAGCGATGTTGACCACGCCGTCCAGTTAGGCGTAGATGGCTATTTGTTCAAAGACGATTATCTCTTCAAAACTGAAGGTGCCAATAAAATCGTCGAGGCCGTAGAGCAATTTATTCGCGATCAAGCGAAAAACAAAGAGAAACCTTGAAACGAAACACGCGTGTCCATAACGACATATGAACGCAATTGGATTACTCTACAACCCACTTTCGGACGCTTCAATACGGGTTTCCTTTGAATTGATGGCCTACCTTGAAGACAAAGGGTTCAAGGTCTGGCGTGGCACTTCTCCTGATACTGACGAAGAAATTGCAGCTCTGGCAGGATTGGACCTGCTGATCGCGCTTGGCGGTGATGGCACCGTGCTCCGAGCAGCACGCGTGGCTATTCCCCATACGATACCGATACTGACCGTTGCAATGGGACGCCTGAATTTTATGGCAGAGCTGACACCCGACGACCTGTATGAAGGGCTTAATACGTTGCTCGACAGAGGAGGCTGGCTCGACCGTCGCTCACTGCTGCATGCCGTCCTCTACCGCCGCGGCGAGCTTATCGCCGATTATACCGCCCTCAATGAAGTTGTCGTATCACGCGGCGATGTCAGCCGTACCCTGACGGTGGAAGTACAGATAGACCGCATACCCCTGACCACCTACCGCGCCGACGGGGTGCTGGTCGCCACCGCCACCGGATCATCAGCCTATTCGCTTTCAGCCGGCGGGCCAATTGTAGACCCCCGCTCAAAAGCGTTGTTGCTTGTGCCGGTGGCTGCCCATCTGACGGCTATTCCATCCATGGTCCTGCATGAAGATTCGGTCGTCACGCTCGCCATGAGTTGTTGTCGTCACGCAACGATGGCGGTAGATGGGCGCGACAATATCCCGGTGTATGAGGGGGATGAGCTGCTCGTCTCACGCAGTAGCAAAATATGTACCTTTGTTCGTGTATACCCGCATAGTCACTTTTACTCCAGCCTCATCCGTCGCCTGCGCCGCGAGTAAAAGCGGTCGAGGGAGCGAGGTGGCGACGGGAATCGCGTCTTCGTGGTCGTCGCCCCCTCGCCTCGTTGCGATCGTCGCTTCATCGCTTCATGCGCTGTTTGAAAATGCGCCACAAAAACAGCGGATTGCCCACAACATACCGTCGCCACAGCCGTCGTGGCTCAATCACCAGGCGGGATAACCACTCCAACCCATGATCCGTCATCCACCTGGGGCCACGCACCACCTCACCGGATACATAATCGAAGGCAGCTCCCACCGTCAGCGCAACCCGCGCATCAATATGCTGCCAGTTCTCCTTCAGCCATTGCTCCTGCAGCAACGTACCCAGCCCAACAATAAGAATATCCGGACTGGATGCATTGATTGCCTGAACGACCGCCGTATTTTCCTGGCTACCCGGCGTCTTATCAAAATAGCCGTGATGCGTGCCCACAATGCGCAGGTCCGGATAGCGTGCTTGCAGCAGGTTTGCCGTTTTTGCCGCAATACCAGGGTGAGATCCCACCAGAAAGAGTGAGAACCCATGCTGACCTGCCATATGTGCCAGGCGGTCAATCCAGTCTGGCGGCGTAAACCGCTGCGGAATATGATACCCCAGCAAGCGTGCGCCCCACTTGACCCCAAACCCATCGCAGAAAACAATATCGCACTGGTTGAGAAACGTACGAAACCAGGGAGTAGTGTAGGCCACGTTCAGCGCGTGCGCGTTGACGTAGGTGATGAGCAAGCGTTGCTTCTGCGAGATACACTGCGTGATGCGTGTCAGTACTTCCTCAACGGAGAGCGTATGCACCGGCACATCAAAGATATGAACAACATGAGGCGTATTCGGCATCCTGGTATTTCCTGTTTCAGTCAAGTTATACTTTGTGCTTACACAAACTGCTGGTAGACATCCAGATAGGATTTCACTACATGCTCCCATGAATAGCGTCGGGCGACCTGTCGCGCCTGCTCACCCATCTGAAACATTGTCTGCTCATCAAGCGAAAGCGCATAGCGGAGCGTCTCAACGGCCTGCTGCGATTGCGCACAATCCCACAGAAAGCCGGTCTTGCCCGGCTCAACCACTTCGGCATGCACGCCAACCGGTGTTACCACGGGAACCGTGCCGCTACTCATCGCCTCAATCGTCGCCACCCCAAACGCCTCATACGATGAGGCTGAAACAAACAGATGGGCCCGCGAGAGCCAGTCCTGCACCTGTTCATCTGCAATCTCGCCGGTGAAATGCACCCGTGAAGCCACCCCAAGCTGTTGTGCACGGTTCTGCAAAGCGGTCATAGTATGATCACGGTCCGCACCAATCCAGACCAGATGAACGTCAGGAACAAGCCGGGCGAGTGCAGGCAGCAGATCTATCAGTTGCTCAATATGCTTATTCTCCACCATACGCCCGATACCCAGCAGTAGCCCAGAGGTTATCTGCTTTTTGCGAGCAAGAAATGGCTGCACATTGACCCCATTGGGCACAATGTGCAACTTGTCGCCTGGCACAATAGGTTGAAACAGTGCGTAATCGTGTTGACTATCGCAAATAACCGCATCAATATGGGAAAGTGTCTGACGCGTTATCGTGCGGAAATACCACGTTTTGAAGGGCAGCAACCAGCGCGTATGAAAAGTTCCCCCATGCGTATTGACGATCACCGGCTTCCTATGCATGTGATGGGTCAATGCCAGAAAATCCACAAAGAAATCTATCGCATGAATATGAATAACATCGTAGGAATGGACAAACGAATAGA
>CAYFVX010000107.1:0-9012 GCA_964346425.1 uncultured Chloroflexaceae bacterium
CGCCGGGGCCTTCTCGCGGCGGTCGGTGGTGGCCGAAGCCGGCACCTCCATCTGTCCCCCCGCCGCTATCACCGTTGCGCGGCCGCCATCGGGCAATTGACCAACCAGGGTGATAGCCTGCTCTCTGGCCGCCGCCAGCCGCGAGGGAGCAACATCCGTCGCGCCCATGCTGGCAGAGCGGTCTATGATGAGTATGAGGTTGCGGCCGGCTATACCCTGCGTGCGGAAAAAGGGGCGGGCCAGCGCAAGGATCAGCAACAGCAGAATCAACAACTGCAGCAACAACAACAGATTGGGCCGCAACCTCTGCCAGGGGGCATTGGCTTCAACATCGCGTACCATACGCTGCCACAAAAAGGTCGAGGACACCACGCGGTCCTCACGGCGCAGTTTGAGCAGGTACATCGCCACGATAATCGGCCCGACAATCGCAGCAGCGATAAATGCGAGTGGCGCGAGAAAAGACATAATCACCAGCTAGAGCAAACGGACAAACACCCGCTTCAATGTTTCAAAATCATCAATATGTTGCTGCAAAACCTCATAGACCTGGTATTGGTCAATGTCCAAATAGTTGTGCGTAAGCATACTACCAAGTTCAATCATGCGCACCCAGATTTCCTGCATGGTCTGGTCAATGTAGCCTGCCTGCGCCAGAATGCGCGGAACATCGCTGCTCCAATTGACCATTCCCAGGTTCCTATCCGCAATCACGTGGTTGCCCATATCGGAGAGGGTCTCAATCGCCAGTTGCAGAAACCGCTCGGCACTGCCATACCGCTCATAATGGGCAACAAAATCATCAAACGTGTATCTTTGCAGATCATAGAGAATAACCAGGTATTCATCCAACTTTTGCAAACGACGATACAATACCTCCTCGCGGACCATTCTGGAAACCCCTTCATCTCCTCGTATGTCTGCGAAACGAGCTGCCGAACTCTCCTGGTTTTGCGTATCATTGAGCATCCTGCGCTTATAGGCTGATCGTTGAACCTGTAAAGCCGGAAGCACATCAAAATACTGGCGAACAATGGACGAATACAGCGAACCCCGGTCAAAATGCGGAACCTGATAGACCAGATGATTCTGGCGAACAGCCTCATATGCCAGGACACTATTTGTGTTCTCCAGCACAACGAGATCAACCGCCGCAAATCCCTGATGTGCCAGTTCAGTCAGAATATCAATCTTCCTGGATTGCAACCCGCTGGCAACAGGGACAATTGCCAGATCAAGATCACTTCCGTGGCGTGGGTTACCAGCAGCAACTGAACCAAACAAATACACCGCCTGAATGTCCGGGTAGTTGCGAAAAAGAGCCGGGAGCCTGTGCAAATCCATCATATCACCACATGCGTGTTACCCGAAGGTCATGTCAAAGTCCAACAATTCCCTGAGAGCGCGGGCAGCCTGCCCGCCCCAAGGCCGGCGAGCCGCCTGCGCTCCCAGGTTTTTTGGCCGAAACTGGCGACTTTGACATGACCCTCCGTGTTACCTTTGATGCTTAAAACAATCCCAGGAACTTATCTTTCTTTGCCCCGGCCTCTTTCGGGTCAAACTGCTCATCCCACTCTGTCTTGCCATCATACTCGGCCTGGGAAAGCACCGTCTCGTGCAAATCCGCACCGCGCAGGTGTGCGCCGCGCAGGTTGACCTCATTCAGCGTTGCTTCACGCAGATTGGCACCATTCAGGATAGCATTGCGCAAATCGGCCCGTGCCATCCACGCCTCGCGCAGGTTGGCATCGCGCAGATTGCACGCGCTCATCCTGGCATCCTGGAAATTGGCCTTTTGCATATCCGCCCCTTGCAGGCTATTGCCGGTGAGGTTGGCCTCAAAGAGCTTTGCTTCACGCAGGATAGCCCCTTGCAGGTCCACATTCGTCAGGTCGGCCCCGGTCAGGTCGGCCCCCTCCAGGTCGGCATTGTTGAGCCGCGTCTTCTCTTTGCCCATACCGCTAAAATCCGCATTCAGCAGCGTGGCATAGCTCAGGTTTGCCCCACTCATGTCTGTGCCACTGAGGTTGGTCTGCGAAAGGGTGGCATGTTCGAGCGTGGCGTTTTTGAGCAGCACCCCTTGCAGGTTGGCTACCTGCAGATTGGCGTGGCTCAGGTCTGCCATACTCAGGTCTGCTGTCACCTCAACAAAGAGCTTGCGCTCATCATTCCACAACCGTTCTGTGCCACTGAGGTCGGCTTTGATAAGATTTGCCTCACGGAGGTCGGCGTCTTGCATCTTTGCCCCGCGCAACGTCGCCTCCACCAGCAATGCACCGGCCAATGTCGCCCCACTCAGGTCGGTCACCTGATCAACCCAATCACGCACCTTCCCGTCGGCCATCCCCTTTGAACCACTAAAATCTGCGCGGGTCAGGTTTGCCCCACTCAGATTGGCACCATTCAGGTTTGCCCCACAAAACGTGACGTCGGAACAATTTAATCCAGAGAGGTCAAGTCCTTGCAGATCTTGCTTGCTCAAATCCAGTCGCTTTCCCTGTTCCTGGAGTGCCTGTTCAATTTCCTCACGCGTCATTGCCGCCATTTTTATCCCCCTTTATGCCAAATTCAAGTGATCACTTGTATTGACAGGTACGATAGAGCGCATTGCCGTTACTGCTCACTCATCATACCAGGTTCGGATGAATAGTTTCTTTTCACCACGGAGACACGGAAGCACAGAGAGAACAGGGTTTCCCCTTCTCTTTGCCCGAATCTTGGCGTTCTTGGCGTCCTGGCGGTTTCTCTCACTATTCAAACGTATCTGGTATCACTCATCACTCGTCACTGGTCTTATCCCCCGGACGGCAACCCATCCACAAAAGGATATGCCCCCTGCCGTGCCAACCGCTGCACTTCTTCAAGCGCAGCATACGCTTGCTGATGGGCGAAGGGGTCGCTGTGCTCCAATCCCCGTTCGGCATATTCATCTTCGTCCATCACCAGAATAGTCGCACGGTCGGGTGACACAAATACGTCGAGTTCCATATCCTCCGATTCAAGCACATACCCATCAAAGCGTGCCGGGCGGGTAATATTGCAATACCAACCCTTCAGCTCCTTCTGTTCCGTGCAAAGCCTGTATACATTGTACCAGCGATCGGTGTAAAAATATTCGTAGAGATGGTCGCCTGGTTCAAATACCACATACTCAGCCTCGATGCGCTTGTACCACCAGCGAGCATGCAACAACAATTCGGTCTCATTCTGTTCAATCAACGCAGCTTCATAGGTAACAATCTTGTCCTTCAACGGTTTGAAAAGCCGGACCGTTATCTGCATCAATGCACCACCATACGATTACGTAAACTTGAAAGCACAAACTCCTCAAGCGGCATAGCAGTATCTACAAAGAGATAGGTGATACGATGACCGCTACAAAACGCTTCAACCTCGCTGCGCCATCCATCCAGATGCTCGCGATACCGCCGCAGCATATCCATATCGGCGGTAATCTCAACCGGTACGCCACTCTCGCTATCTATCAACCGAAAATCGCCATCAATCTGCGGGTTGAGCTCCTGCGGTGACAGGATATGCAGCAGCGTTATCTCAAATGAGCGCGAGAGCAACACTCGCAACCCTTCTTGCCAATCCGGATCGAGCAGGTCTGAACAGAGGATGAGCGGGCCAGGCTGCCTGGTAGCCTGCGCATACCGCTGGCAGGCAGCCGCAAAACTGGTAGCACCTGCTTGCTCGGCAGAAAGACTTTGCAAAAACTGAAACAGCGTAAACGCACCACGCCTGCCGCGCACTGCTGGCATCGGCTGCGCCGTGGCACCAAAGGCGGTGAGCTTCACACGGTCTATGCTGCTCACAACGATATAGCCGAGCGCACCAGCCAACTGTCGCGCATACTGCAACTTGTTGGGGTCCCCCCAATCCATCGAGCGGCTGCTGTCCACCAGCAGATGTACGGTTAATTCTTCCTCAGCAACAAAGAGTTTGAGAAAAAACTTGCCCAGACGGGCGTAGAGGTTCCAATCAATCTGGCGAATGTCATCACCGACAGTATAAGGACGAAAATCGGCAAACTCAACCGAGGAGCCGCGACGGGGGCTACGCCGTTCACCCTGCATATCGCCGGGCATAGCACGCCGTGTGATGAGGGTGAGACGGTCAAGTTTGCGCAGAAACGCCGGGTCAAGCAGAGGAGCCATACAAAAGCATTTCTCAGACACTCGATCATAAAGCGTTCAAGTGCCGCTATTCGATACCCGTTGCTTGTATTATACCATTGTCTGGAGTTGAGATAGAGTTGGCAACCTGCCAGAATTCCGGGATGGCGTTGTTATACCTCATTCGGGTAATGAGTTCAACGAACCGCAAAGACGCAAAGGGCGCAAAGTCCGGACATCCGGGCAAAGATTCGGGCAGTTTTTTTTCATTCTTCATCCGAACCTGGTATTCCTCATAAGGTTCGGTAAAAGGGAAAGAGGAAAATGGTGCCGGAGGCGGGACTCGAACCCGCACGGGGTTACCCCCAACGGTTTTTAAGACCGTAGCGTCTGCCATTCCGCCACTCCGGCACACCGCTATCTATTATACCGCACTCTGCAACCCCCTGCACCGCCGAAGCGTTGGAACGTTGAAACGTTGGAACGTTGAAACGTTGGCACGTTGGCACGTTGGAGCGTTCGAGTGTGAGAGCATCAGAGCGTCAAACTGCTTTAGCCGCTTTCCTGCTTCTCCGCTTCTCCGCTTTAACCGCTTCGACGCTTCTACTGCTCGTTCACCTCCAGAAACTCCCCCGCACACCACCCTTCCTCATCGCCAGCCCGCACCTTCCACCACGTATACCCATCCGCATCCACTGGCCCTTCAACAACCTCAACCTCCACGCCAGGGTCGAGATAGACCTGCACCGGTACATCCTCGGAAGTACTCGGTCGAGTACGCAAAGCCAGGCCACCAACAACCTCCTCGCGCACCGTCGCCCGGCTCCCCTGCGTAAGCACCTGCCCGAGCACTTCTGTGGGGGTAGGAGTTGGTGAAGGTAGCGGCGTCCCCAAAACGGTCGTCGCGCCCGGCAACACCGGCCCCTTGCGTGTGGCGGGAGTCGACTGAAACTGCTGCACCACCAGCAACGTTACCCCAACAGAAAGCACAATAATCAACCCCGCCGCCAGCAGGAGCCATTTCGGTTGCCGCTGATACCAGGGAAGCCCCCGCCGCCCGACGCCAGTCAAACGCTCCAGCAACTCATCATCCGGTCGTTGCAGCGAGGCAGGTATGGCAACCCGCGAAGCAGACTCCTCCGAAATCGCCACCGTCACACCATACCGCCGTAATAGCTCGACGGTGAACTCCTTATACGCGATTATACTCTCCTTCGTGAGCGTTACCGCTTCGCCCTGGGTAATACGCTCGTGCAAATGGGTATTGCGGCGAATACGGTCTCCTTCATGCCGGGCAAGTGGCTCATCCGCATCCTGCTGCAACGCCTCAAGCACATCCCACCAGTCCCTCTCGGACGCCCTGTTTTGATGCAGGGCGAGATGAGCGCGAAACGCATCCTCCAGGCTACCATGCAGACTCAAAAGGGCCAGCTCTATTTGCTCGCGACGCAAGCGGGCAAGAGCCAGCTCAAATTTCTTCTTACTCCTGGCAAAAAGCTCTGAAGGCGAGAGCGTTGTCATAGGGTTCTGCTCCCCACGGACCACTCATCACACATCCCGTCTGCCTTTGATACTATCCCTCATTGGAAAGTTCCGCCTCAAGCACCGCGCGTGCGGTTTGCGGATTTGCCTGCCCTTTCGTAGCTTTCATCACCTGACCCACCAGAAATTGAATGGTACTGGTTTTCCCCTGACGATACTGCTCAACGGGTTTGGGATTGTTCGCTATCACCTCACGGGCAATCTTGACCAGCGCATCCTCATCGCTAATCTGGGTCAACCCCTTCTCAGCCACGATGTTTGCAGGACTGGCACTCCGCTGAAAACTTTCCTCAAAAACTTGCTTGGCAACCGTGCGATTGACCGTCCCTTTCGCCAGCATCTCCAGCACTTCCGCAATATGTTGCGGCGGCATGCGGCCTTCCAGAACGGTAAATGTTTCACCAGCATCTTTGAGCAACCGAAACAACTCACCGACCACCCAGTTGGCAACATCTTTCGCATTGCCGCCCCTGGCACTGGTAACCTCAACAGCCCGCTCATAATAATCCGCCACTGCACGATTGCTGATCAACAACTCGGCATCTTGCAACCCCAACCCATACTGCACCTCAAAGCGTTCACGCCGCGCATCAGGCAATTCAGGCAACTCCTGCTTGCGTGCGTCTACCCACTCCTCATTGAAAAGCAAAGGCGGCAGGTCGGGATCAGGGAAATAGCGATAATCCTGGGCAAACTCCTTGCTCCGCTGCCCAACTGTCACTTCCCGCTCTTCGTTCCAACCGCGCGTCTCCTGGACAATCGTCTCACCGGCAGCGAGCGCATCCTTTTGCCGCTGTATTTCATAGATCAACGCCCGTTCAATGGCGCGAAACGAATTGAGATTTTTAATCTCAACTTTCACGCCATAGTGCTGCTGACCAACAGGCCGAACACTGACATTGGCATCACAGCGCATAGCCCCATCCGCCATATTGCCCGTATTGACTCCGATCCACACCAGCGTTTTATGGAGCTTTTCAAAGTAGAGCCGTGCCTCTTCAGGCGTCGTCATATCTGGCTTGCTGACAATCTCCATCAGCGGAACACCAGAACGGTTCAAATCTACCAATGAAGAGCCATCATTCAGATGAACATTCCGACCAGTATCCTCCTCAATATGCAACCGTTCAATACCAATTCGCTTGACTTCGCCCGCCTCGGTGCGAATCTCAAGCCATCCATCGCTGCACAGCGGCTTATCATACTGCGTAATCTGATACCCTTTGGGCAAATCAGGATAGATATACGACTTGCGAGCGAACACCGACTCGTGGTTAATCGCACAGTTGATAGACAACCCACTCAATGCCGCCAACTCTATTGCCCGCTGATTGATAACGGGGAGCGCACCTGGAAGCCCCAGGCTCACCACCGAGACATGCGTATTGGGGGGCGTATTGGCATAGTCAGCCGGGCAACCATCAAACATTTTCGAACTGGTAAGCACCTGGGCATGCACCTCTAGCCCGATAGTAACCTCATATTCTGGCATAGTGACTTTCGTTCCTGTCAGGTTTTTTGTGAGAAACTTCGCAAACACGATGCAACCACAGGATGCACCCCGTGGTAATACCGTAGTAGCGTAAACACATTGACGATTTTGCCTATTGTACCACGTTCTCAGATCAAATGGTTTTGTTTTCTACCGCTTCCTCTACTTCTACTTCCTTCTCAACCCGCGAAACAATCTCAACCAGCCGGATGTCAAAGAGCAAATCATGCCCTGCCAGAGGATGGTTGGTATCCAGCACCACTTCCGAGGTTGAAACATCCAGCACGGTGGCAACCACTGGCTGCCCCTGGGAAAAGACTTTTATTTGCTGACCGGCTTCAGGTTTCACATAGGACGGAAATTTCTTGCGGTCAACCACCTTGATCATGTTCTCATTGTAATTTCCATAGGCTTTATGCGCTTGAATGACCGCTCTTTTTGTTGTACCCGGTTCCATTCCGACAATCGCCTGTTCAAAGTCTGGGAATACTGCGCCTTTCCCGATAGTGAATTGCAACGGCTCACGGCCAAAGGAAGTGTCCACTAACCTTCCATCTGCCAGCTTCCCAACATAGTGAACTTTTACAGTGTCTCCTTTTTTTGCTGGAGCCATGCGCTTTCTCCTCCATCATTCCTTTCAATTTCTACGAACTGCTTGCATACAAAAACATTTCTGAAATAGAGCATTCATGCCCGCCCGGCAAAACCCTCAGTGGGGGGCACCTGCGGGAGTATGCGGGAACCTGGTTCCCGCACACTCCCCTTTGACTCTGATGGTAAAGTCCGTCCAACTCCTGGGAGCGCAGGCGGCTCGCCTGCCCCAGGCAGGAGTTTGGCACCGCCAAACCCCTGCTACCTGATAACCAATCCCCCCTTTACCATCAGAGTCCCCTTTGGCGTGGGGTTGGTGGTTTTTGCGGCGTAGCCGCAAAAACCACCAACCCCACCAGAATGGGCGGGCACACACTTGTGTGCGTTTCCGTCCCGTTTGCAAGCGGTGCTTGCAGCGGGGTGAACCCCGTTGAGACAGCAAAACCCGGCGAAAACCTGATGCAAAAAAGCCCACACATGATGCTGTGGGCTACCAGGAGCAACACAATACATTATCACCTGGCCCAAATCTTATTGAGGTAATCCCAAAGTCACCCTGGCAACAGCACAGAATGGCAGGAACATGCTTCGCTCACGTACTCTCTTGTGAAATGGGAACAACAATTTCGATCAATTGAATATCGAATGTCAGGTGCTGGCCGGCTAATGGGTGATTGTGATCGAGCACCACACTTGAGTTGCTCACGTGTGTGACCGTCACGACAACAGGTTGCTCTTGATCAGAGAGCACACGATATTGCTGCCCAACCTTTGGATTGAGATAGACAGGAAACTGGTTCCGGTCTATAACCTGAACCTTGCGTTCCTGTTGCAATTCATCCCCTTGTTCAGGCAAAATCCGCACTGTCTTCCATTCACCTGGCGACATGCCAATAACCGCCTGTTCAAAGCCCGCGAGAATTTCCCCATTCCCTATCGTGAATTGCAGCGGGACATGACCACCCATCGTCGTATCGAAAATTGTCCCATCATCCAGCGTGCCAATGTAATGAACCTGCACCGTATCACCTGGTTTTGCCTGAGCCATACTGCTTGTATCCTTCTGTATGTCGTTCTCAGTATGTGTCTCACCCTACACCTTACCACAACCATCGCCTGAAATGCAAAGCCTTGACAAAAATGTTACTGGAAATGGTACCATGTATTTGGTGAGAATGGGAGAAAAGGCTTTCGCAAAGTCTTACGTTACGTGGAGAGCGCGAGGGGCGTTGCCCCTCGCAACCCTTTTTCGTGTGGTTTTGGCGCGGC
>CAYFVX010000108.1:0-8980 GCA_964346425.1 uncultured Chloroflexaceae bacterium
TTTGGCGCGGCGAAGCCGCGCCAAAACCACACGAAAAAGGGTTGCGAGGGGCAACGCCCCTCGCGCTCCCCACGTAACGTAAGACTTTGCGAAAGCCATGTCAGTTAAACATTGGCACACCCGTCATCCCTTTGTTATAATGAAATCACTCGCAAGAGTTTCCTGACACTTTGAACTGACTGAACACTGAGACGAGCGAAAGATCGGACGGGGAGCCTATGGAAGCACATATTTTGCTGGTGGAAGATGATACCACAGCACGTATGCTGCTTGCTGAAGTACTGGATGAGGCTGGTTACCAGGTCACAACAGCGCAGGATGGCGAAAGTGCGCTGGAGATGCTCAACCAGGATACCGATTACGATGTCGTTATCACCGACATCCGTATGCGCGACATTGATGGTATCAAAGTGCTGGAAGCAGCCAGACAGTGCTCCCCCCCACCATCGGTGATACTCTTGACAGGCTATGGTTCGCTGGAAACCGCAGTGGCTGCTCTGCGGGCCGGTGCCCAGGACTACCTCTTGAAACCAGCCGCCCCGCACGACCTGCTTGCCCATGTCGAACGCGCAATAGAAATACACGAAAACGAAGTGCGCCAGAACCATGCCGTGCGCATCATCGAGCAAGGGCTCGCACAACTACAGGGGCAGGCATCCACAAAGAAACCATCCCAGACCGATTCTGCTTCTCCACCATCCAGGACACCCGGCGAGCCGCAAAAAACGGAAGAGTCCAGCCGCTATCTGCGGGTCGGATTGCTCAATATTGACAACTTCCGCCACACCGCATCGTTCAACGGCGACCCGCTGCATCTCACCCCGATTGAATATTCCCTACTCAGTTGTCTGGCAGAATCACCGGGCCGCGTCGTCAGCTATCGCGAAATCGTGCGCTGCTCCCACGGGCACGATGTAGACGAAGCCGAAGCCCAATCGTTGCTGAAAGCACACATCCGCAACATGCGGCGCAAAATTGACCCGGACTATCTCGTCAATGTGCGGGGAACGGGTTATATGCTGGTAGACCCGCAAAAACAGGATTACGAACAGACATAAGTCACAAAACCCCCACCATGTTCGGGGAATGGCTTGCACAAAAGATGCACACAGATTGGTATTACTCGCCACCCCGCACATAGAGCGTAAACACCTCGGTCTGTGGCCCAAGTGTGGCCGAAGGGCGCGGATCGGTCTGCTCAACCTCCGCTGTGGGATAGCGCAATCCTCCCCCAATGTCAGTCTGAAGCTCAATCACAAACGTTGGCTTGACCCCTATCACCGTCACCTGCTCACGAATTTGCTCTTGAGCATCCGCTGGTGGCTCCCCGCGCACATCAGGCATACTGATGGGGGATACATCGTCTGGTACTGGGTATGGAGTCGTTGCCTCCGTCGCAATCGGTGCTGGAAAGTCAGGGGAAACTTCTGTGGACTGATTCTCCGGCGTGTCATAGGGCGCAACCGTTTGCTGCGGCTCACGTTCAGGCGGACGCGGTGATGGATACGATGGAGGAGGACGTCTGGGCTTGCGCGTGGGCGTATTGGTATCGGTCGGTGTGTTTGTAGGCGTGTGGGTATCAGTAGGAGTATTGGTGGGCGTGGGCGTGGGCGTGGGCGTGTCTGTCGGCGTATGCGTCGGTGGCAACGGATAGGCGGTGACGCTTGCCAGTTGGGTTTGCTGTTCCGCCAGCAAAATATTCTGCGTTGCCTGAATGACCACGCCAGTCTCGCTCATCTGCGTTATCTGTTCTCTTGCCTGTTCTACCTCATACTCCGCAGTCTTTGCCTTCGCCATATTGGTTGCACGTTCAGCCAGGCTTTGCCCCCGGCTGGCCGTCGCCGTCTTCTCGACAGCCACCGACGTCTGATGAACTGCGTCATACGTACTCCACGAGTCTTCCAGTCCCATCTGCTGCGCTTCCAATGTTTTCTGCCAGACATCCACATACTGCTTGCGCCACGCATCCGAGGTATTTCTTTCAGAAGAAACCTGCATCGTTTCTTTCACCTGGTCCAGAAAAAACATCATCGCAATAACAGTCGAGACCGTAGCGATAACGGCCAGCGCAGTAATAACGTATTTACTCCGTCGTTCACGCTCAACCATCGCCTGCCCTTCGCGGCTCCGTTCCAGGTACATCCGCTCGGTATCGGTCATTTCGTCCGCATGCGTTGCTGCCCATTTTTCTGCATCTTTGAGCATCTGGTCACGCAGCAACAACTCGGCTGGGCGGTTATGCGTGTCCCAGATAGCCGCCTGTTCCTGCAACATGCTCAGATTTGCCTGCCGCCAGTCTGCATTACTCTGCTGCACCGGGTCAATCAAACGGTCATGCGCCAGCTCATACCAGATAACCCCACGTCGCTTCTCGGCACGAACCAGGTGTGCATCAATCAGCCGGTCAATTACCCGATTACTCAACCCTTCACTCTCGTCCACTCCCTGGATAACCTGCCCGCGAATGGATTGCTCGGTTATCAAATACTGGTCAAACCAGTCACGGATGAAACGCTCACTGACGTCGGTTTCCTCTGCTATGGTTGTTACCCGCTCCGCGTAGTAATCCGCCAGCGCATAGTCTACATCCCCAATCACGGCGAGGTCGGCTTCCTCAATGCGCTCTTTCTCAGGCGGCAATTTTTCCCACAAACGGTAGCAGACCACTTGCAGTTGCACCGGCTCAACATAGGTTCCCAGGCGAGTTTCCAGGCTCCCATCCTCCGCCGGCACCTTGACCTGCCGCAAATCGTCTACCAGCCGCGTCACCGCCGCATCCGTAAACTCCACACCCAATTCTTTTGCTGGCTTTTTGATGGCACTGTGGGCTTCCTCAACCCCAAGCAAATCCAGACGGAAGGTTGCGTTGAAGCGCGTGGGAATAGGGCGGAGATACGGGTCAAGCGCAGCGAGAAAATCTTCGCGGATAGCAAAGAGTGCCCAGCAATAGCGGTCCTGCAACACCTCACCGACTTGCTCAAAAAAGGCCATGCGGCCCTCGTGGTCGGTGGGGTCAAGCGTGAGGATTTCTTCAAACTGGTCAAAAATTAACACCCGTCCGGAGGGTTCCAGCTCGTCATCATACTCTTCGTACTCATCTTCGTACTCATCCTCATTGTCATCATCCGCACGTGGCGACCGGCCGTCTGTTGTTTGCAAATATGCATCCAGGCGATCCATCTCTTGCTTCAGGTGCATACCGGCCAGTTCAGCCGATGACATCTGGTCTTCTTCTGGCAACATCTCTTCCAGCGCAAGCATCACACTGGCAAGATAGCGATTTGTCGTGGCAGTGCGGGCTGGTGTTTTGCCCGTGGTGGCCTGGGTAATCAGATTGACGCGCACCACCGGCAGCACTTGAAACATCTCTTCTTCCAATTCGGGTATCAGGGCAGCATGAATGAGGGAGGTCTTGCCAGCCCCGGAGGGAGAATAGAGCAGCACAATACGCTCGGCGATCAAGAGGTTGACCAGCCGCTGCACCTCACGGTCACGACCATAGAGATGTTCGCCCCGCACAAAAGCACGCGGACCAACGTAGGGATTCTGCCGTTTTTGCCCTTCAGCAGCAGCGTGTGATATCTCCTCCCGACGCACCAGCTCAACCAGCCAGGCGATTTGCCCCTGCCGGTCACAGTACGCCACCAGAGCACGCACCTTCTGCGCTTTGCTCATGTCCGGTTTGAACTCATTGAGCACCGTCGGAAAATGCGCCCGACAAAACTGCTCCAACTGCTCTTCCGAGAAATCGTACAAAGACATAGTGCCCTGATGTTCTTGCTCAGCCATCACCGCATCCTGGAACTCGTATGATCTTGCGTGCGTTCATGCAACTCACCGATAAAATCCTCCACACTCCCCCAGTAGATACTAATGTCTGCATTTTCAAAGTAGGATTGCAAATAGCGGCGTGCGCCCTCTGGTTCAATCACCTGTCCCTCTTCCGGATCAATCTGCACGGCGATATTCGTATAGTCACGGCGGCGGGTTCCACCCTGCAAGCTCATGATACTACGAAACAACACCTTGAATGCCCAGTCATCTATGCGAAAGCCGAGAAACAGCAAGGCAGTATCCACAAATACGCGACGCACAATCTCCGGAATCATTTCGCGGTTATTAGTAAAGCCGATAAGGAAATCAAAGTAATCATCTTCCGTGAGCACCAGCGTGGCCGGATCGGAAATATGGCCGAAGAGCTGATAGACCAGTGGGTTCTCGATATCCGGAGTATCTTCGTAGGCGTCTTTGCGGCGTTCGATATAGCTATTCCAGGGACAATACACCATCTGCGGTTTTTTGCCGGCCTCTTCCAACGCCATCGTCATCAGGTTATCCGAATTGGTGGTCATGTAGATAGGAAAGGGGAGGTTTGCCAGCACCTTATGCGGCTCCACAGGGTTGCGCTGGCGCTCCATCTCGCCCAGGGTTGCTTGCAAACGGGCTACCGGAGCCTGTCGCAAATCGGGCGAAAGCTCATCACCATACAGCCGCAAGATTTCTCGGCGCAGGAACTCTTCCAGCTCTTCGTGCGGGAAGAGTTGCTCGCCCTGATTGACTGCCAGAAATTGTGCAACTTGCGGCAGGTCATCTTGCGCATGCGGTTCCAGCGGGAAGCGAAACGTCTCCGACCAGCGACTGGCAATCTCACGCGGCGCTCCCAGCAAGGAGGCGGTAATCCCCGGTCCCAGGATGGGCGTGCAACGTTTGCGACGGATATGCCGCAGCAACGCCGGCCACCTATCAAAACCAGGACGGTCACTGGCAAAACCGGGGACATACCAGATACGCCCACTCTTGAGCCGCATAAACAGCACGGGCACCCACCAGTCGAAGCGGTCGCGTACCTGCCCACGGGCAGCAGCCACGGCGCGGTCTATCTGCCCATCCTCTTGCAACTCTGCAAAAAAGCGCGGCATAAACTCGGCGACCGTTTGCACCGTCACGTTTTCCTGCATAGCAAGCACGGACGGGATACCAGCTTCTGCCAGCCGTGGCCCAAGCGCGGATTGTGCCCCCCCATCATCGCTGCGCAGGTCGGAGCCAGTGCCCGCACTCTGGCAGGATGACAGCACGACCAGCGTCGGCACCCGTTGCAATTCTTTGAAACGGGTGACCAGTTCCATACCTGGCGTGACGGCACTGCTGCCATCTTCTTCTTCAAGCCAGAGGTACGGCTCTCCCTTGATCATTGCGCCGTGGTTGACCATATACACAATATCGTAGCCATCGCCATCGCCCAGATGGTCCCCAATGGTATTGAGATTGGCCGTACCATCGGAAGCAAGTGCGGTGATTTCAATAGTGCCCAGGCTTGATCGGGCACGTGCCAGTTCCCCTTCGACATCGACCGGAGCCAATTCTCTCCCCGCTGGTTCATAGCGGCTCAGGTCATTCGGGTTGGCAATAATGACCAGTGCCCGCAAATCAGCTCTGGGGCGGCGGCGGATGGGTCGCCAGTCGAGACTACTGAGGTAGCGCGAGAAAAGGACGCGCTCGCTGGTAATAAGCAGAGATTGGTCAAGCGGACTTTGCAGCGTCTCCCAGCGCAGGTCTTGCAACTCTGGTGCGCTTGCGCCAATAAGCAGACGCAAGCGTAAGGGCAAATTTTGCGCCTGGGCAGCACTATATGCCTGGCTGAACGTGGTATGTACCGCAGAGCAGGCAAACAGGCTTTCGCTCAAACTGGTGCCATACGCATCGGGATCGAGAGTCTGGGAACGGAGGAGATCAAAGTCGAACTGGACAAGTGCCGCTTCGCTACGGGGGAGGCGAATATCCACGTCGCTGGAAGGGTCGGAGAAACGCATTTCAACAACGTAGCTGGTGGTATCCCAGCGGTGCAGGGCTATTTCTAGTTCGGCATAGCTATCCATGAGCACCTTTGCGGTTTCAGCATCTTGCCTGTGTGAGCATGTCCTGGAAGCATGCTCCTGACTCTATTATACACGGGATTGCGTGTACGACAATCGGTCGGTTTTACCAGAAGATTACAGCCTGAGAGCACATACTCAAGGGACTCTGTTGATAAAGTCCGGGCAGGAACCACGAATAACACGAGTTGAGGAAATGGTAGAGACGTTATGGTTTTCGCAAAGTCTTACGTCAAGCGGGGAGCGCGAGGGGCAATGCTCCTCGCAACCCATTATGGTGGGGTTTTGGGACGGCAAAGCCGTCCCAAAACCCCACCACAGCCCGCGGCGGCACGCCGCAAATGCCTTTTTTCTGGCTGTTGCAAAGTCTTCTGTCGTATGACAGAAGACTTTGCAACAGCCATGGGACACCCATTGAGGAAACAGGCTCTTTTGCCTTGCTATGCTATAATCAAAGCAAAAGAGCCTGACACCTTGATAACATCAATGACATCCATCTACAAAAAACCAGCAAGACACCGTTGTATCCGAAAGAAAACACTATCCCGATACCTTCTTAGAGGAGCAAACCTATGACCACCACCAGCCTGCGTATGCGCCTTATCTGGCTGACACTCGTGGCAGTAGTGCCACTCATCATTCTTATCGCCATCAATCTCAATGATCAGTTTCAGCAACACAAAGAGCAGGGTGAAGAAAGCATTGCTCGTCTGGCCCAATCGATCTCTCTCCAGCAAGACCAGTACATCGAAGCAACCCATCAATTGCTGGTTGCCGTAGCCCAACTGCCAGAAGTTGTCAACCGCAATGCCCGAATTTGTAACCGTTACGCTGCAGATTTGCTCAGCCAGTATCCTAAATATGCCAATCTGGGAGCAATTGCCCTGAATGGCGATATCTTCTGCAGCGGATTGGAAATGGAAGGCACCGTCAATGCGGCCGACCGTTCTTACTTTCAGGAAGCCGTAGAGCAGAACGATTTTGCCATTGGTAACTATCAGATAGGCCGCATCACTGGACAGGCTTCGCTCAACTTTGGGTACCCCGCCAGAGACGATGACGATACCACAACGGCGATTGTCTTCGCTGCCCTCAAACTGGACTGGATAGCCGACTATGCCACCCGCATAGACCTGCCAGAACAAGGGGAACTGACATTCATAGACCGCGAGGGCATCATCCTGGCTCGCTACCCCAACCCGGAGGAATGGATTGGCGAAGAACTCGCAGAAGAAGGACTCTTTGCCCAGATAACCTCCCGGCAAGAAGATATCGTTGAAGCCACCGATGCGCAGGGAACCAAACGGTTCTATGCGTTTGCACCGCTCAGCCGCGAATCAGAAGCTGCGTATGTCATCGTGAGCATCCCAAAGAGCGTCGTTTTTGCAGACGTCAACCGTGTACTCATCCGAGACATTATTGTCGTCGTTGTCGTTTCCGTGATCGCCTTCGCGGTTGCCTGGATAGGGCTGAGCCGCCTGGTGGTGCGCCCCATTGAAAAACTGGCAACCACCACGCAACAACTCGCCAGAGGCGAAATGAATACCCGGAGCGGCCTCTCGTATGGCGGTGGCGAAATTGGCTTCCTGGCATCCAGCGTTGACCAGATGGCAGACGCTCTGCAACAGCAGCACGAAGAAGTGACCCGCGAAGCCAGTGAGCGTGAACACGCCCAGCAGCAAGAAGCCCGCCTGCGCCAGCATATGGAACAGACCGTCGCAGATTATCTCACCTTTGTCCAACTTGTCTCGCAGGGCAACCTCGCCAAACGGCTCACAGTGCAGCACAATGGAACGCTCGGACATCTGGGACATGGCCTCAATGGCATGGTAGAAAACCTGCATGTAATCACCAGCCAGGTGCAACAGGCAAGCAACGATATTACCACTGCGGTGCAAGATATTCTCTCTGCCACCACCGAGCAAGCCAGCAGTGCTGCCGAGCAATCATCCTCACTCACGCAGACAAACACCACCATGGACCAGGTGCGCTCGATTGTGCAGCAAACGATGCAGGAAGCCACCTTGCTGGCCCAGGAGAGCCAGTCTGCCCTGATGATAGCCCACCAGGGCACCCAGGTCGTTGAGCAGACGTCCGCTTCGATTGAGCAAATCCGCCAGCAGATGGATAGTATTGCGCAGACCATCCTGGGACTGGCCGAGCAAACGCAGGCCATCGGAACGATCACCACCACCGTCAGCGAACTGGCCGACCAGAGCAATATGCTGGCATTGAACGCCGCCATTGAAGCCGCGCGAGCCGGTGAGCAGGGCAAAAGTTTTGCCGTAGTAGCGCAACAGGTGCGCGAACTGGCCGAACGCTCCAAAAACGCCACCGCGCAGGTACAGGATATCCTGAACGAAATCCAGCGTGCCACCAACACCGCCGTGATGGTGACCGAAGAGGGCACCAAAGGCGTCGAGGCAGGGACCAACCAGGCAAAGAAGGCGGGCGATATTATTCGCAAGATCGTCAGAGAGGTAGACACAAGCTCACAGTCCAATGTGCAGATGGCTTCCACCACCCAGCAAGCCTCGGTGGGCCTCAACCAGATAGGGCAGGCTCTCACCAACATTCAGCAAGCCACCACGCAAGCCCTCACAGGCACGCGCCAGACAGAAGAATCCGCCCGCAAACTGCACGAACTCGCGCAGAAGTTGGAGCAGGCTATTGCTGCGTACCATCTGTAATGGGACGATGGACGGTGGACGGTAGACGGCGGACGATCGCAAAGTGGATAGTGGGGAGATCAGTGATGCTCTTTCAAGAGGTAGCGCAGCAGTGTCAAGCTATTCGTGGTATTCGTGATTCCAGTCCTGCCGGCCCAGGGTATTGCTCCTCACATGTGGAGACTTTTTCATCAGCCGCTTTGCAAAGCGGTCGCAGGATACCGTAGCAGCAGCTTGGATCCGCTGGATCCTCCGCCAGGTAGATTCATCCACAACGCAGCAGACGGAGGGTTTTGCGGCAAAAGAAACGGACGTATGGGCAGAACCCGCGGTTACAAACCGCGGCTACGATTGCCCATTCTCCATTCTCCATTCTCCATTCTCCATTCTCCATTCTCCATTCTCCATTCTCCATTCTCCATTCTCCATTCTCCATTC
>CAYFVX010000109.1:0-8978 GCA_964346425.1 uncultured Chloroflexaceae bacterium
GTCCAGACTATTCTCACAAACGGAAAACCTCTCTTTCTACTAGCTTATGTAATAGAATACACAAAACATAACCAGGAAATAGACCATTATCGCAAAAATATGCATAAAAAAGCTACCTTCTGACTTTTCATCGGTCAGGTTTCCCTATTGCTGAGAATATTTCATGTTGCAAAAATGAGCGCATGTTTGTTAAAAAGAGGTTAAAAGGTGAAAGGTAAGCCAGAATGCAACCACTTTGTTATCTTTTTTTCAGCTTTCCTCACTTGATCTGCTATCTCCCATAGGCTATAATGAAATAGCATGGTTTGCCAACGGTTTTTTCGCGACTCACCAACCTTTTGCAACGTCCTGATATTGACGGCAACTTTGCGCTGATATGGTTGCGGTTTTAGGATGGTTGAAGAGCAGGAAGACCAACACGTTTCTTTCCGTCTCTCTTTCTGAAAGCCATACGCTGAGCCTTATAGGGTCTTTCAGGCGAAGCATGAACGACTCTACGTAAGTCCCGTATCCAGCAGAAATATCGCTGCACATTTTACTCCTTCGCACTATTCAGAGCGAAAGGAGGTATGAGTGTATAACATTATTCAAGAATTTCATACCAGACTTCGCTACAAAATTGTTCTGCCGTTCTTGCTGCTGACCTTTATTGTGGCTCTGGTTGGGTATAGTATTACTTTTATCCTGGAAGCAAAGAACATTCAAGAGTCTTTCAGTAAGGATGTTGCGGAAAAAGCTCGCATGGTCAACCACAACATTGTCCAGCAAGAACGAGCCAATCTGCAATTCCTGATCGAAGTGGTGTATGCTCCCGAAAATACTTTTATCACAGCCCCTGCTGTTGCGGATGCCATCGAGCGCGATGACCAGGAAGGTTTGCAGAAAGCTCTGGAACCCTATTTCCTGCAGGGGATGCAGCGCAATACCGTTCAGTTAGATCGCCTCATCGCGTTCAACAATAAAGGTTACTCGTTGGTAGATCTGGAACGCCCGCCCCAGAACGTTGAAGAAAGCTATATCGTCAACGAGGAAACGCTTGATTTCACCCAGATGTGGACCTATGTCAGAGATGTGCTGAATCTCAGAGCGGATTCGCTGGGTGATAAATACGCGGGACGGCAGTTCCAGTTGATGGATTCGACGGGACAGATTTCCCCGTATTTCCCCACCATTGCTCCTGTCACCCGCCAGGATACCGAAACGCAGGAACAAAAAGCAGTCGGGGGTATTATTGTGGCGATGCGTATTGATACCCTTGTTGAATCATTGATTGCCCAATCTCAGGCGGATGTGGTCGTTTTTTATGACGCCAATGGCTATCCGCAGGTCAGTAATCTGTCGCCAGATAACGGTCTTGATGCTTTTACGATGGACGATACGGTGCAGCAGCAGTTGGAACTCTCCTATGACATTCAGATGAACCAGACTTCTGGTAATCAGGACACAACAGAACCTGTTTTTGATACGATGACTGTTGATGGCACAGAATACCAGTTTCTCTTCAATGATCTCTTCATACGTAGCGGTACGACCGGTATTGTCGCCACGGGACTCTCGCGCAAAGAGTTTCTGGAAACCTGGGCCCAGAGCCGCACGCCGCTTATCGGGGTCACGCTTGCGCTGATGTTCGGTATTATTGCCATGGGCCTCTTTGTTGCCCGCCAGATTACCGCACCGCTTGAAGAACTGGCAACCACTGCTCAGGCCGTTACCCATGGACACTTTGAGCGGCGCAGTACCGTGCGCTCCAATGATGAAATTGGTGTGCTGTCTGCTTCTTTCAACCAGATGACCGAACATTTGCTCAATCTTTTTGGGCAGGTGCTCACCGAGTCGGGGCAGCGTGCCGCCATTGTTGAGAGTATCGCCGATGGCATTGTTGTTTGCGATAGCAAAGACAATGTCCAGTTGATCAATCGGGCTACCTCTACCTTTCTCGGTTTGCAAGAAGGCGCACATTTCCCTGGTCGTTTTACCGACTTTCCCTTCTTGCCGATTGAAGAGGCGGTGTTTGGCTCGCAGCAAAAAGATATCTACTGGCTTGGCTCCTATATTGTCCGTATCTCCAAATCACCGGTGACGACGTTTGATGGAACGTATCTCGGCAATGTCTACGTGCTGCAAGACCTGACAGAAGAAGTGAATATTGACCGTGCCAAAACGGGCTTTATTGCTACTATTTCGCACGAAATGCGCACCCCGCTCACTTCCATGCGCGGCAATCTCGATATGCTTATCCACGGCATCGCCGGCCCCTTGAATGATGAGCAACTGCCGATGCTCCAGACTATCGGGCAACAGACGACCAATATGACCCGCCTGGTCAACAATATGATTCTGGTGGCTGGCCTGGATTCTGGTTCGACTTCGATTGAGCTTGAGCCGGTCAACCTCAAGTCAATTGTTGATAAGGCCGTCTGGCCGTTGCGTAAAGGCTTGAAAGCTAAAGGACTTTCGTTGACGGTAGATGTACCCGGTGATTTGCCCCAGGTGCAGGCCGATCCTATTCAATTGCGCACGGTAATGCAGCAGTTGATGGAAAATGCCCGTGTCTATACTGACACGGGTGGCGTGACGATACGCGCTTCACAGCAAGATGCATTTGTCCGTATTGATGTCAGCGATACCGGCTGTGGCATTGAAGATGAGATGATCGAACGGGTCTTTGAGCGGTTTGTCCGCGGGGCTGATGATAAATCGAATGACCGTCCCGACCGCGGTATCGGGCTGGGGTTGGCAATTGTCCGGGATATTGTCGAACGACATGGCGGTCGTGTCTGGGTAGAGAGCAAGCTGGGTGAGGGCAGCACTTTTAGCTTCACGTTGCGCTGTGTTGAGGAAACGAGCGAGCCAGAGGAACCAACTATCTCTGAGGCGGCCTAGTCTTGTAGGACTCGGTTGGGAACGTCCGGGCAGGGCTTCGCGCAAAGGCGCAAAGCCGCAAAGGTCCGGACAGGAGATGGGGTCTGGGTGATACGGTAGGGGTTTGGCGGTGCCAAACCCCTGCCTGGGGCAGGCGAGCCGCCTGCGCTCCCCGGGGTTGGACTGACTTTACCAACAGAGTCTTGTAGGGGGACGGGGAGAATGCAGAACGCAGAATGTCGGATAGGGATCGGGGGCAATGACGGGGCTTCCTGGCGAAGATAGATGTCTTCTGAGTGTGCCTTACTATACTTTATCGTGTAACAATACGCCGGCATCATCGTTTCCATGAGAAGATAACTTGACAGGTGTTCCGTCGCAAAGATGTGGCGGAGAAAGCGGCGGAGCCGCAAAAAGTAGCTATTCAAAACCAGAAATTTATGTTATCCTGTGAGCAGGATGCCTGGTTATAACGACAGGTGTTGCACAAACTGCGGGGAGACCTCCTGGTCTGGTCGCAGGGCCGCGGTAAAGGGGTGGCAAGATGAAACCGAATTATGGAGAACCAGCACCAAAGAAAAAATGGACAATGACCTGGATTGTTGCCTGGACGTTTCTGCTGACGCTTGTGGGCATTGGCATTGTCCTGGATGTTGCTATCCAGATAGCTGAGCCATCGGGAAAAAAGTATGGCGAGGACGTCTATGCGGCTGTATCAGCCGACTATAGCCCCTGGGAAAGTGGTCCACAGATAGCAGCACTTAACCCGACCGCGGCAGCCGAGCAGGAGACGCTCAGCAGAGAAACTTCTACTCCCCGGCCGCGTGGCGACAACGATGGCGGATCGGGACTTATTCGTGTTCTGCGAACTCCTGTGACCATTATCGCCACACCATCGGCAACCTTTACTCCGACGCCATCGCCAACTTCCACGCCGACATCAGACGCCACTGCAACACCGACGCCAACGCCGACGCCGACCAGTACGCCCACACCCCGCGCTACCAATACGCCTGGCTCTGGTGGAGTGATTGATCCTTCGCCGAATCCATCCGCCACGGATGAACCTGCGGCAACAAGCACACCAACGAGCACACCAACCAGTACTGCAACACCCACCAGCACACCGACGGAGACCGCAACTCCAACCAGCACACCAACGAGCACACCAACCAGTACGCCAACAAAATTGCCAACAAAGACGGATACGCCGACGCCGACCAATACCGACACACCAGATCCGACGAAGACGCACACGCCAACGCACACGCCAACCAATATACCAACGAATACGCCGACGGAAATCCCGACGGAGATACCAACGGAAACCCCGACGGAACCCCCGACGGAAACCCCGACCCCAACTCCCGTGCCACCGCAGGAGGTTCAGGTGCAGTTTGCTGCTTCCGAATATACAGTACAGGAAAGCGACAGAGAGGTCACTATTGCGGTGGTCTTGAGCGAGGCGGCTGAACAGGACGTGACGGTGGATTACGAAGCACTGGATGGTCTGGCACGTAGTGCCAGCGACTATGAAGCCACCGCCGGCACGTTGACCTTTGCGGCTGGCGAAACACGTACTACGTTCAATGTGCCCATTATCTTTGACACGGTGCAAGAGAATGATGAAACGTTTCTGGTGCTCCTCCAGAATCCTGCACCAACCGGTATCGCCAGTCTGGGCTTGCCAGTGCAGACGACGGTCAATATTCTCAACTCACCCAAAAATGAGCCGGTGGAACCCACGGAAGAACCAGAACCAGAACCAGAACCGAGCGGCTCAGTCACGATAGACCCCGACCGCCTTGCGCTCACTGAGGGCGAAGCAAGCAGCAGCTATAGCGTGGTGCTGGATAGCCAGCCAACTGCAGATGTGGTTATCAGTATCACTGCCGATGATAGTCAGCTCAGCGTCAGTCCATCCAGCCTGACGTTTGCCACCGACAACTGGGATGTTCCCCAGACGGTGAGCGTCTCTGCACGCGAGGATGGCGAAACGGAAGGGACACACGCCACCAGTATTACCCATAGTGCCAGCAGCGATGACCGGAACTATGATGGTATCACGGTAGATGCGGTGCAGGTCACTATCAGCGAGGTAGCTCCGGCCCCCGCAGGAATAACGCTTTCCAAAACAACGCTCAGTGTGGGGGAAGATGGCACCAACGATAGCTATACGCTGGTACTTGAGAGCAAACCCGCTGCTGCGGTAACCATAGACCTGGTTGCGCCCGATAGCCAGATAACCCTGTCGCCTGCCTCCATTACCTTCCAACCCACTACTTGGAACCAGGCGCAGCGGATTACCGTGCAGGCGGTAGACGACCAGATAGCCGAAGGCACACACTCGTCCACTATCCTGCACAGTGTCAGCAGTAGCGATAGCGCGTATAATGGGTTTGATCTTGCCGACGTGACCGCCACGATTGCCGATAATGATACTGCTGGCGTCAGCATCAAGCCGACCTCGCTGCGGGCAACGGAAGGTGGCGACAGCGCGTACTACCAGGTGCTATTGACCAGCCAGCCACGCGACAATGTCTCTATACTCATCGTCAGCGATGCGCAACTCAGTGTGACCCCGCAGATGCTCACGTTCACGCCTGCCAACTGGAACAGGGCACAGCTCGTGACGGTCAACGCGGTGAACGAGGGCGTCAAGGAAGGCTTGCACCAGACGACGATTTCCCATCAGGCGGCCAGCGATGATGCCACCTACCAGGGGATTGGCATTGCAAAAGTGGCGGTGCTTATCACCGACGCCCCCGACTGCTACGCGTCCTATCCGGATTTCTGTATCCCGCCGTCCAACACGGACCTGACGTGTGCGGATGTAGATGGACAAAACTTTACCGTCCTGCATAATGTGGCGAATCCCGACCCGCATGGCTTCGACCCTGACAAAGATGGTATTGGTTGTGAAACAGACCCCTACATCCAGGTTGACCCATACAATCTCGATGTGACCGAAGGCGGCAACGCGGTCACCTACACGCTGGTGCTCAGCCGCGTGACCTCGGCAGATGTTACGGTGACGATTGGCATGACGCCAGACGACCAGGTAGAGGTTGCCCCCGCGTCGGTCACCTTCAGCCCGGATAACTGGAATATTCCGCAGGTTCTTACTGTCACCGCCGTGGATGACCTGCGGGCAGAAGGCACGCACAAGGTGGTCCTGACGCATAGTGTGACCTCGCAGGATAACAGCTATGGGGCGGCATCCTTCTCTGTGGACGATGCCAATGTCACTATTCGCGACAACGAAACGCCGGGCGTGACGATTGAGCCAGAAAGCCTGACTATCAGCGAACCGTCCGGCTCGGCACCCTTTGTCGTGACGCTGGACAGTCTGCCCGCCGAACCAGTCACGCTCACCCTGACCGTCTCGGATACCAGCGAGTGCAACATCTCGGCCTCTGCTGCCAGCATTACGCTGGATGCCAGCAACTGGCAGGATGGTGTCACCGTGGCTGTTAATGCGGAAGATGACGAGATTGCCGATGGCGGCCAGACCTGTACCATCCAGACCTCGCAGACGAGCAGCACGGATGCCAGCTATGATGGGTTGGATGTTGATGACCTGCCGGTGGTGACGGTGCAGGATGATGACCAGGACAAGGTCGGGATCAGTATAAGCCCACTGAGCCAGCGAATTATCAGTGAGCCAGATGAAACTGACAAATTTAAGATGACGGTTGAGTTGGGAACCAGGCCACTCGATGACGTCACGCTCACGCTCACCAGCAACGACGAAACCGAGGCAACGGTGTCGCCAGCCACCATAACCGTCAAGCCTGAAGAGTGGAAGAGCAAGGTCTTTGACGTAACAGTAACTGCGGTGGATGATGATATCGTGGATGGAACGCAAGAAGTCACGATAGAAACCACGCTTGCCAGCAGTGACGCGAACTATGATGGAACAAACCTGAATCCGGACGATGTCAGCGTGACGGTGGAAGATGATGATACGGCTGGCTTCGAGTTTAATCCCAATCCCGTGACAGTCAGCGAGCCGGATGAGTCCGAAGACGTAACGATATCTCTCACATCAAAGCCAGAGGATGAAGTTACACTCAATCTAAGCACCAGCAATGATGAGTGTAGCGTCTCACCTGACAAGATAACGCTGGATGACACAAACTGGCAGGATGGGCTACCCGTCACTGTTTCAGCCGAGAATGATGATGTAGCCGATGGAGATAAAAATTGCATCATCAGTGCTGATCCCTCCAGCAGCAGTGACGCGGTGTATAAAGTGGTTGCCGATGGCAAGCTAACCGCCAATGTAAAAGACGACGATAGCAAAGCCATCAACACCTCAACCGACACCCTCACGTTTGCCGAGGAGGGAGATACGGGTACTTATGACGTCTGGCTAAACTCTCAGCCAATCGGCGACGTGACTGTCAATGTGAAGGTCACGGATGGGCAGACGCTTGTGAGCAAGGATAGTGGCTCCTCTTTTGCCAGTGAAGTCAACCTGCCTTTCACACCGACCAACTGGGATACGCCCCAGACAGTCACGGTGCAGGCTGTCCAGGATGATGGCGAGGAAACGGACCCACAAGACGGTGAAATTACGCATACAGCCTTTAATGCCAACTATGATGGTGTATCCAAGAATGTAGCGGTCACTATTAACCAGGATGCCAACGACCCGCCAGTCCTCACTGTTCCCGATGACCAGACAGTGGACGAGGATACCACGCTACTCTTTAGCGGCGATGTTATCACGATTGCCGACCCGGACGCCGGTGCTCATGACGTACAACTCTCCATCCGGTTCACCAACGGCACCATCACCCTGAATACGACCAACCTGACAATCATCAAGAACGTCAGCGGCGAAATGGTTGTCCAGGGCACTATCAACGACATCAACGATGCCCTGGACACCCTGGCCTACACCGGCAACAAAGACTTCAACGGCAACGCCAAACTCAACCTGGAGGTAAACGACCTGGGAAATAGCGGTGGTCTGAGCATTACAGAGAAAAAAGACTCCGCCATCATAAATGTGGAAATAATAGCAGTGAATGACCCGCCTTCCATCACACTCCCCGTTGCCCAGAATGCAGTAGTAAATACCGATTTGTCTATCAGCGGCATCAGCATTGCCGACCCGGACGAGGGGGGCGCAGATGTGGAAGTGACGCTTACCGCAGTCCACGGTACGCTTACGTTGAATACCACCGCTGGACTGACCTCGGTGAGTGGTGATGGGAGCAAAACCGTGACGCTGCAAGGTCCCTTGACCAGTATCAACACTGCCCTGGAACCGCTGACGTATCGCAGTGATACGGACTACGTTGGTTCCGATACTATCACGGTGGATGTAGACGATCTGAGCAACACGGGTGCGGGTGGTTCCAGGACAGATACCGAAGTGCTGGATGTGGAGGTTTACTACTGGTTTGATGATATGGAAAGTGGGGTGAATGGGTGGACAACAACGAGTAGCGTTTCAACCATTTCACCACCACCTTTTTTTCCGGTAACTTCTAGCTGGCAACAGTTTACTACTACCGATAGTTGTGGTGGCAGCCAAACCCATATAGCCCACAGTGATTCTACGAGCTGGTGGTATGGAGACAACACGGATTGCAACTATGGGACAACTGGTGCAATTGAGTATGGTGAACTGAGGACACCAATCATAAATATTCCAGCAAGTGCCACAGCTCCCAAATTGCGGTACTGGCAATGGTATGAATTAGATAGTGATAATGCGGGTGATTGGATCTACGTAAATATAGACGACGTTAATACTGCTTCTACACCGGATGAGATACAAGTATCTGGGACAGTGAAATCATCCCCTGATTCATCTGGAGGATGGGAGCAGGTAGAGGTGGATATCTCTGCCTACAGAGGAAAAGATATTCAGATCATTTTCTATTTCTATGCCGATGGTGTTAGTGATAACGATAACGATAACCGCGGCTGGTACGTAGACGATGTCGGTATAGGGGAGTGACCGATGGTGGTAGGGATCACATGTGTAGACTTTTTTGTCAACTGCTTTGCAAAGAGGCAGTCGGATACCGTAGCAGCGGCTTGTAGACTCTGTTGGTAAAGTCCCTCCAAGCTCTGGAAACGCAGGCATCTTGCTTGCC
>CAYFVX010000110.1:0-971 GCA_964346425.1 uncultured Chloroflexaceae bacterium
GTTTTTGTGATAACACTCAACCACTCATCCAAATCTGTATACAACGCTGGCACCTGCTGCATATGCAATTGTCTTTTTTATCCTACCCTTGAAAGTGTTCCCTAATACTATACCATAGGTACAAAGATTGGAGTCTGCACGTTGCACTTTTTGCACGAGCAGAGTACAATCGTAGGAGGTTCAGAAGTAAATAATTTCGAGGAGGAAAAGGTATGAAGAACCTGGTTATCTACTTTGCAGCAGGGATGCTGGTCCTGCTGCTCGTCGTGACAGCGTATGCTGCGTCCCCGCGGCAAAGCGTTGCCGAACGCGCAAGCATCAATCTCCAGGCAGACGAGGAAACAGCAACCCGTGCAGAAACGACTACCCCGGACGACGAAGAAACCACAGAGACCAACGAAGCAATGGATGAGACTGCTCCCGCTGATGATGAGGAGGCTGACCCTACCGCAACGGCTGAAGCCGAGGATGCGATGGATGAAACCGACACTGCAACCAGAACACCCACACCGACGGATGAGGACACAATGGAGGCTGACCCTACCGCAACGGCTGAAGCCGAGGATGCGATGGATGAAGCCGAGGATGCGATGGATGAAACCGACACTGCAACCAGAACACCCACACCGACGGATGAGGACACAATGGAGGCTGACCCTACCGCAACGGCTGAAGCCGAGGATGCGATGGATGAAGCCGACACTGCAACCAGAACACCCACACCGACGGATGAGGACGCGATGGATGAAGAGGCGATAGATGAAGAGGCGATAGATGAAGAGGCGATGGATGAAGAGGCGATGGATGAAACCGACGCTGAAGAAGATACAGTATCCCCCACGCCACAAATGACCGGTACAGAAACGACTACTAGCACCAGCCCGATGAAGACAATTCCTGCATTGACAAAACCAACAGAAATCACCGATACGGAAACAATCACGGATACCAGCCCGATGACTCCAACGTCG
>CAYFVX010000110.1:1071-8977 GCA_964346425.1 uncultured Chloroflexaceae bacterium
GAATTGACTGAGACAATGGAATTGACTGAGACAATGGAATTGACTGAGACAATGGAATTGACTGAGACAATGGGAGTCGCAATCCCGATTGTGCAAACTCGGACTCCGATTGTCACCAGTAGCGTCGAATTGACGCATGGCCCCATCAGTGGCGAAGTCACGACGTCAACGATTGTGTTGTGGGCACGGGGAACGACCACTGGCACGATAGCCATTGAGATTGCCAGGACTGCTACGTTCACCGATCTTGTGAAGACGGCCAGGATTGATGTTACTGAAGCAACCGACTTCACAGGCGAAACAATGGTAACGGGGTTGATGCCCGGCCAAGAATACGCCTATCGCAATAAGCTCCCGGCAGGGAGCGAGGCGGAAGCAGTGGTCGGCACGTTCAAGACCGTCCCCACAACCAGTACGCAACCGCTCAGCTTTGTGTTTGGGGCCTGTCTGGGTGGGCAAAACTACTGTCGCCCGGCGGGGATTGGCTGGACGATCTTTAACGTCATGGCAAACCAGGATCCCGACTTCTTTATGTTGATGGGCGACAGCGTGTATGTGGATACGGCCTGTAATATCACCGCTGAAAACGTCCCCTATATTAGTGAACCCGGTGCCGAAGGCCCCTACAGTGACCTGGATGGTTTCCGTACCCGCTACCGCTACCATCTGGAAGACGAAAAATATGCCGAGTTCCTGCACAATACGCCAGTCTATGTCACCTGGGACGACCACGAAGTAGTGAATGACTTTGGTGGGCAGACGCTGGCACAGGTCAACGAGGAGCGACTGCAAGATGGCATCAAAGCCTTCTTTGAATACTGGCCGGTGATGGGGACACCAGAGGATTATCAACTGTATCGCAAGGTCTCGCGTGGGCCGCTGGCAGATATGTTTATCCTCGATACCCGCTCATACCGTGACCCCAATGTCGCCTGGGATCCCAATCCAGATACGATGCAAGCGAAAACCATGCTGGGGACCGAGCAGTACGAATGGCTCACCAGTGCTCTGGCAGAGAGCGAGGCAACGTGGAAGTTCATCGTTACCAGTGTGCCACTGTCTTATGGCACAGGCTTCCCGCAGCCAGAGGTATATGGGTATGATGGATGGGCAAATATGGCCGGCCGTTCCGGTTTTGAGTCGGAATTGATGTCGTTGCTGTTCTTCATCGAAAAGCACAATGTGCAGAACGTGGTCTTCCTGGCTGGCGATACGCACTGGCCCTACGCCATCAGCTACGACCCGGACCGTGATGGTGAGTCCAATTTCTATGAGTTTGGCTCCAGCCCGATGAGTGCGCTACCGCTGGCACCACCCGAAACGCCCGACCTGACGTTCAACCCGACAGTGTTGTACCAGGAAGGCACGTTCGCTGGCAACCTGTTCAACTTTGGGCATGTTGCGGTAGACGAAGATGGCAACCTGACCTTCCGCGTGGTGGACGTGCAGGGGGCGGAACGCTACAGCACTACCGTGCAGCCTGAGGAATAAGAAGTGATGCGTGATGCGTGATGAAACGCACACAACTGCGTGCGCAAGGTCTTCCGGGTGGGGAGTGGCTCAGTGGGGAGTACCTGCAGCACACAAAACAGAGGAAACCTGTTGAGGGGGGAGTGGCGTTTGCGGCTTTGCCGCAAACGCCACTCCCCACCCAATACCGTAACTATGCATATTGGGATTGATATAAGCCGGCTTGGGAGCCGCGAACACACTGGTACCGAACACTACACGTTTGCGCTCCTCGGTGCAATGGCAAAACTCGATCGTCTGAACCCCTGCACGCTCTACAGCAATGGATTGCCTGCAAGCCTGCCGCCGCTCGGTACGAACATGCGATTGCGCTCGCTGCCTTTCCCGCGCCTGTGGACCCATACGCGATTGGCCGGCGAAATGCTGCACCACCCACCGGATGTGTTGTTCGTGCCTGCGCACGTCATTCCGCTGGTTCATCCATCCGCCAGTGTGGTGACGATCCATGACCTGGGCTATCTGGCGTTTCCTCGCGCACATACGCCAGCCCGCTGGCTCGACCTGCATTTTTCAACGTTCTGGAGTACGCGGGCGGCCAGCCATATCATCGCCGTATCGCAGGCGACACGGAACGCGCTGCAGACGCATTATCGCGTGCCAGCCGAGAAAATAACGGTTATACCTCATGGGGTAGCCCCGCACTTCCAGCCGGTGACCGATCCCCAGGCTATTGCCGCAGCAAAAAAGCGGTATGGCATTGAAGGCGACTATCTGTTGTCTATTGGCACAGTGCAACCGCGCAAAAATCTGGTGCGCTTGATTGACAGCTTTGCGCAGGTGGTGCAGACTGGAATGGACAGTGCGCCCCCATTGAAAGATGTACGGCTGGTGCTGGCAGGCAAAAAGGGCTGGCTTACGCGCACGATTGAGCAGCGCGGCCAGGCGGCATCGTTGCATGGGCATCTGGTGTTCACTGGTTATGTCGAGTACAAAGATCTGCCGGCTTTGCTGAGCGGTGCGCTGGCCCTGGTGTTTCCTTCGCTGTATGAAGGGTTTGGGATGCCGGTGCTGGAAGCGATGGCGTGCGGTACGCCGGTGTTGACCAGCACCACCACCTCGTTGCCAGAAGTAGCCGGCGATGCCGCGCTACTCGTCAATCCGCACGACACCGCCGCCATTGCAGACGATATGCGCCGCGTGATTACCGAGCCAGAGCTGCGCGAGACGTTGCGGCAACGCGGGCTGGAACGTGCGTCGCGCTTCACCTGGGAACGATGTGCCCGCGAGACGTTGCGGGTGCTGTATGGACAGACGAAGAACGACAATGAAGGAACTATGCGATGAGTGACGATAATCTGCGTGATGAACTCATACACCTGACAACTGACTTGATACGATTTGAAAGCACTGCTGATCGCCCCGATCAGCTTGCCGCTGTGATAGCGTATATTGAACACTATCTTGCTCCGCTGCCGGGCCTGCATATGCACCGCTCAATACACCAGCAGAAGCCTGCGCTCGTGGTCACGCTGCGGGATACCCGTTCACCAGCTCTGATGCTGAATGGGCATGTGGATGTTATCCCGGCTGCGCCTGCGTTATTCGAGCCGCAGGTGCGCGAGGGACGCATCTACGGACGGGCCAGCCAGGACATGAAGGGGAGCGTGGCGGTGATGATGCGGCTGCTCAAAGAGTTGGCAATGGGCGAAACGCGGCCCGATGTGGGGGTGCAATTTGTGAGTGATGAGGAGCTAGGCGGCGACAATGGCACGGGACGCTTGCTGCAAGAGGGCTGGCAGTGTGGCTTTTTTATCTCGGCCGAGCCAACGTCGCTCAAGATTTGCCACGAGCAAAAGGGGATTCTCTGGCTTGAGATAACCTTGCGGGGTGAGTCGACGCATGCTTCGTGGTCGTGGCGCACCCGCAACCCCATCCTCGCGCTTGCCGAGGGTATCAGCAAGCTTATCCAGCATATTCCGGCTATTCAGCGCGAGGAAGATAGCTGGTATACGACAATTACGCCGACGGTGGTGCAGGCAAGCAGCGATTCGATCAATCAGACACCTGAACAGGCGACGCTCAAATTTGACATTCGCTATGTCGCAGAGGATAATCCCGATCAGATTATTGCGACGGTGCAGAGCTGTTTTCCGCAGGCAGAAATCACGGTCCTCAAACGAGCCGTGCCGCTCGCGACCAGTCCGGAAGCAGCCCCCCTACAACGATTTGCCGAGTGTGTGCAAACCATTCAGGGGACACCCGCCATTTTCTACCGCGAGAACTACGGTAGCGATGCCCGTTTCTATAGCCACCACAATATTCCCGCTATCTGTTTTGGGCCAATGGGCAAAGGGATGCATGCGGATGAAGAGTGGGTAGATATTGACAGTCTGGTCAGTCTGTACCAGATTTTTCTGGCGCATAGCCGTCTTATAAGGGAGGAAAAATGAACACAGAACGATTTGACATCTATATTGAAGAAAACAAAGAACGGTTCCTGGAAGAGTATTTTGACCTGCTCCGTATCCCCTCGGTTGCGGCGCAGGGGCGCGGTATCCTGGAAGCCGCAGATATGGTGAAACGGCGGCTTGAGAAACTGGGGGTGAAAGATACCCAACTGCTGTACACCGGTGGCTCACCGGTGGTCTATGGGACGCTGGGCAGTGGCAATCGGCGGCTTATGATCTATGACCACTACGACGTGCAACCCGAAGACCCGCTTGATCTGTGGACTTCGCCTCCCTTTCAGCCAACTATCCGCGATGGCAAAGTCTATGCACGGGGAGCTTCCGATAACAAGGGCAACCTGATGATGCGGTTGCAAGCGATTGAAGCCTGGACCGCCACACAGGGAGAATTGCCGCTTTCCATAGCCTTTGTCATTGAGGGGGAAGAGGAAATCGGCTCGGCCAACCTGCCCACGTTCTGCCAGCAATACGCCGACCTGCTCAAGGCGGACGGTTGCCTGTGGGAAACCGGCGAGGTTGACGATGGTGGCCGCCCTATGATTGATTGTGGTGCCAAAGGGATGCAGTATGTTGAACTGGTAGCCCGTGGCGCAGCTTACGACCAGCATTCAGCGTTTGCGCCGATTATCCCCAATCCGGCCTGGCGACTGACGTGGGCGTTGCAAACGCTCAAAGATAAGGATGAGCGTATCCTTATCCCTGGATTCTACGATCGGGTGCGCCCACTTTCTGCGGCAGACCAGGAAGCCCTGAATACGCTACCAGAAAATGATGAAGCGATGCTCGCCGAGTATGGCGTGCCGGCGTTTCTTCGCAATGTACGCGGCGCAGAAAAATGGCGGCGTTTGCTGTTTGAACCGACCTGCAACATCTGTGGTATGATAGCCGGCTATACCGATCAGGGGTCAAAAACCGTGTTGCCTGCCGAGGCACGCGCCAAGCTGGATTTCCGCCTGGTGCCCGATATGGTGCCTAAAACCGTACTCAATCGACTCCGCAACCATCTTGATGACCAGAGATTTGGTGACATTGAGATTATTGAAATGACCGGTGTCCATCCGGCCCGTAGCCCACTGGATGCAACCATTGTGCAGGCGGCCGTCGCCTCTGCCAATGCAACCTACGATGTTCCCGCTGCGGTGTATCCCACCATGCCCGGCACAGGCCCGATGTATATGCTGTGTCAACAGTTTGGCACGCCGGCATGCAGCGGCCCCGGCTGCGGGTACTATGGCGATAAAATTCATGCACCGGATGAGAATATTCGTCTGGGGGACTATTGGAGAGGGATGCGATGGATGGGACGATTCTTGCACGAATTTGGCACACGCTAACATGGTATAATGCGGGATCGAGGGAGCTAAAGATGAGGAGGACCCACCCATGAAATATATTATCGGGGTGGATATTGGAGGGACGCAGACGCGTGCTGCGCTTGCAGACCAGACCGGCCATATCGTCACCGAAATGCATGCATTGACGGAAGTTACGCGCGGTCCCGAGGCAGTGATTGACCATGTGGTGCAATATATCGAACGATTGCGCGAACTGGTTCCGGAGGACGACGAACTGGTCGGCGTCGGAGTGGGTTGTCCAGGACCACTCGATCCCGAAGACGGTATTGTGTTTACGGCCCCCAACTTGCCAGGCTGGACCAATGTTCCCGTGCGCGATATGCTGACGGAACGCACCAATCTGTTTATCAAGTTGTCGAACGATGCCAACGCTGCGGCTATCGGCGAATGGTTCTTCGGCGGGGGGTGCAACCACTCCAATCTCGTCTATATTACGATCAGTACGGGTATTGGCTCTGGCGTGATTGTGGATGGGCGTCCCCTGCTTGGGTATAAAGGGGCGGGGGGCGAGCTGGGGCATATGGTGCTCGATTTGAAGGAGCAAAAAACCTGGGAAGAGCTGGCTTCTGGCACTGCGCTTAAAAATGTTGCGATAGAGACTATGAAAACCCATATGCATACGATGCTGCATGAGCTTGGCACGCCGGAGACTATCACGGCGGCAGATGTGGCTGAAGCCGCAGCACGTGGCGATGCAGTAGCGCAACGCTTGATGCACCGTGAAGGGTATTTGCTTGGTCTGGGGCTGGTCAATGTTTTGCATATGTTCAGCCCGGAAATCATCCTCGTTGGTGGAAGTGTGGTTACCTCAAACCCCTCTTTGCTGGAACGCGCACAGTGTGTTGTGGATGAGCGGGTTATTGCGGATATTTACCGTTCCGTGCCTATTGAGGTTGCCCAACTGGGAAATAGGGTAGGGATGCTTGGCGCAGTTGCCCTTTTGCTTATGGATATGACATGACGTCTTCCGCTCCTCCTGCCCGGCTGCTGAACAGTGAAAAAACGCTACAGATTGCATGGGTAACCCTCCTGACTGCCTTTGCTATCTCTTGCACATTGCTCTTGCTCGCAGGCTATGCACTCTGGTATTACCGTGGCAATGCGATGTCTGCCGAAAGAGGCACGCTCATTTTGCGTTCGCCACCAGAATGGGTCAATGTGCAACGCAAAGGGCATAGCATCTTTGAGCAGGCGCGTCATGGGCAAATATTGGAAGAGGGGTATCGGGTAAGTATTGCCCGCTCGGCTGGCTATGGTCAGGCTACTACTATTCGCCTGTTTGACCAGAGTACCATAGATATGTGGGCTGGTGCAGATTTGCGGGTGGAAAAACTCCAGACGAGCCGCTGGAACCATCGCAAGCAACTGGTACAGGTACGACAAGTGCATGGCTATATTCGCTATGATCTGCAAAACAACCAGCCATATGCTGAGGTAAGTTTTCGGGTGGTGGTGGGCAACACAACGATAGAACTGGCCCCCGGCGGGAGTTACAGTATAGAAATCAAGCCACCCATTCGGCAAATGCTGGTGGTGGAGCAGCGCGGCTATCGCCCGACGGTTACGGATATTGCGGTGCGTTCTGGCTATGCGCTGGTGTATGGCAAAAGCCAGGTGGCGATGTTGCAGGCCGGCGAACGGTTGCAGGTCGATTCGTTGGGCGCGTTTGCCTCGCCCATACCCGCCCTCTGGGAGCTTATCCGCGATGGAACATTCAGCGAATATAGTGAAGAAGAGTACAATAATACGACCATACCCAACCAACCAACCCTCCCCCAGGCACAGACATGGCAGGTGTTTAGCGGTGCGTCAGAAGCCGGGGCCTCTGGCGGGTTCTTTCGGCTCTCCAATGGATGTCCGCCCCCCACAACAGGAAGCGACTGTCCCGCAGAGGAGCGCATCAAGTCGGCATGGTTTATTCGCAACAATGATCAAGATACAAATTTTACCACCGGCGTGATGCAGCAATTTGGCCCCGACAGGGAAGGGATTGATATTTCTGAATATCGTTCGCTCGCTTTCTCGGTCTGGGTACGCATTCTTTACCAGTCGGTTCATCTGGCTGGCGAGCGGGGGACTGAATGTCCCATTATGATCCGTTTTCTTGCCAAAGAGCATAAACCAACCGATCCGGAGAAAGAGCAAGTCATCTGCATCTACACCAGCGAAGACCCGTCCCAGGAGCCAGAACGTGCGCCGGGTATCCACTACTATCGCGTGAACCGCTATGAGTGGTTCTACTTGAATATAGATTTGCGCGAGGCAGAATGGTTGCCAGATGCCCGCTACCTGCGCAGTATCGAAATCTATGCCAATGGGCATGATTACGATTCGCGGGCAACTATGGTGTCGCTTATTGGCTCCCACCATGAGCGCGGGGAATTGCCATAATGATAAACCTCTCGACAAAGAAAGATTGTGGCGTATAGCCCTCAACAGGTGAACCCTGTTGAGGGCTATACGCCAAAAAACTGCCCCTTTTGTGGGGTGTGTCGGTTTTTCGACTTCGTCGAAAAACCGACACACCCCACTCCAATCGGGTTTGCGGCACGCCGCAAAAGAGCAAGCGGTCGCGTATTTGCGCGAAATCCTGGAAGCTAAGCGGTTTGCCGC
>CAYFVX010000111.1:0-8872 GCA_964346425.1 uncultured Chloroflexaceae bacterium
GTCGTGCCAGTTTAATGCATGCACCGGATAATCCGCCACCAGATCGAAGTACGTCTCCTTGCCATGCAGGTGAAACATATTGAATGTCGCGTCTTTCGCAGCTTGCAAGATTTTCATATCCAGCGGGCGACAGATTTCCTGGTACTCCTGGCGACTGAAGTGGGTTGCTCTGGCATACTGCGTTGCATAGAAAATACCATCTGCTTTTGACTCTTCAATAACCGCCCGCACAAAAGCAAGGGTAGATTCGGTGATAACTTCCAGGGCAACCTTCATATGTTCCAGATGACGACGGGCATGCACAATCTCCATGCCAGCCCCGATCAAATGGCGTGCCTGGTCCATCGGGCTGAAAATAGTTTCAATAATCACCACCTCTGGCCCCACCAGCTCGCGCAAACGACGGATGCACGCCAGTTGCTCGCCAAGCATCCCCGCATGCGCATTTAGCGGCTGCAATCGTTGCCAATCCTGGGGGGTCTTGACCGGGTAGGTAATATACTCGCTTGTCCCATGCGCATGTCCGCGATAGGTAACCTCGGTGCCCCAATCCGCCACTGAATAATGGCTGGAGGGCGTGAGCTTGATAAAATCCCAATCGTACTGCTGCTGAAATGCAGCCGCCGATTGTGCCAGCTCCTCGATACGTGTATCATCTACCGGGAAATGCCGCCAGAGCGATACGGGGACACGGTCCACCTCCTGACCTGCAAGAGCGGCTGCCAGTCGTTCACGCTTTGTCATAGTCATAAATATGTTCTCCTCTTTGTCCGAAGATTTCCAGAAATATCTTTCTCTGCGCATGATAGCATATCACAGCCATGCGCCTGCGGCGCAGCCCCCTTCCTCCACGTTGTAAAACTGGCTATATTCGCCAAAACCGATTACAATAGGAAGACAACTGGAAACCTCGAATGGGGTATGGGAGCTATGATCAAAGACATCCTGTTGAGCGGAACCTATCTGTTGGCAATACAGGTTCGTGGCCTGCTCAGATTATTCGACCGCAAACATGAACCAGGTGTGCGAGCACTGGTAGTGCGTGAGCATGAGGTTCTTTTAGTACAACATCGCGGCGGGGCTTTTCGTTGGGGGTTGCCGGGAGGCGCAGTAGCAGCCGGCGAACCACTCGACGTTGCGGTAAAACGAGAGGTGCTGGAAGAAACCGGCTGCCTCGTGCAAATCCAACGATTGCATGGTGTCTTCCATTCCAGCCATTGGAACTACGCAAACTACATCAATGTCTTCGTCTGTGAACCGCTGACAGAACCACAACCACCAGCCAACGACCTTGAAATCGCGACGGCTCGCTACTTCCCGATCACCGCCCTGCCCTATGACACCGATAGTTCAACCCGCTGCAATGTTGCCCAATACCTGTGTGGTGAAACACAAGTTGTTGATCTTGAACCCAGAAAAAGACGCTAAGGATATGCCCATGTTCCTGAATGGACACGAGACACAATCGTATGGTTTACACACCAATTATTGCAACGCTCGGCTACATTCTCTCGCCCGACAAAACGTCCGTCCTGATGATCCATCGCAATACCCGTACCGACGATCAACACTATGGCAAGTATAATGGACTGGGTGGCAAAATCGAACCGCAGGAAGACATCGTCTCGGCTATGCAACGGGAAATCCGCGAAGAAGCCGGTATCGAAGTCCACATGCTCAAACTGCGTGGCACCATCAACTGGCCCGGCTTCGGCAAACATGGCGAAGACTGGCTCGGCTTTATCTTTCGCATTGATACGTGGAGCGGCACACCCTCTACCCACAACCCGGAAGGCACGCTCGAATGGATTGCCCTCGATAACCTGTTGCAACTCAACCTGTGGCCGGGCGATCACTACTTCCTGCCGCTGGTCTTTGCCCATGATGAGCGACAATTTCACGGCATTATGCCCTATCACGAAGGAGTGATAACCGACTGGCGATACCACTGGCTCGACAGCCAGTAATACCAAAGGTGTTCCCCCCTTGTCGGGGGCAACCCGCTTGCAAGCCCATGCGCATGAAGCTAAGCGGTTTGCCGCTTTGCAAAGCGGGGGATTGGGGGTTGCAAACCCCCGAAAAATGCTTTTTGTTGTCTTTTTTTGCGGCGTAGCCGCAAAAAAAGACAACAAAAGGGGGCCTGGGGCTGCGCCCCCTCAACAGGTTTCACCTGTTTTTTTGTGCTGCTTGCGCACAGCACAAACCCCACCAGAATGGGGAGCGTGAGGGAACCAGGTTCCCTCACACACCCGCAAGTGACACCCATTGAGGGCTGCGCCCCAGTGGGAAATATGCGAGAGCTTCATGCGCATGGGGCAACCCGCTTGCAAGCCTCCGCTTGCAAACGGGCAGGAAACGCATGCAGGGGTGTGCCAGCCCATTCTGGTGGGGTTTATGGTTTTTGCGGCGTAGCCGCAAAAACCATAAACCCCACGCCAATGAGGGGGCAAAGCCCCGGCAACGCTGGACGAAGGAAAGAAACGACACAAAAACAATCAGGAGTTTTTCATGCTCGATATCCGACTTATTCGCGAACAACCTGAATGGGTAAAACAACAACTCGCCCGCACTGGCACCGAAGGTGCAGTCGTAGACGCAGTGCTGGCGATAGACGAAGAACGACGTACATTGCTGCAAGAAGTCGAAGCTTTGAAAGCGGAACGCAATGCCGTCTCCAAACAAATAGGCAAAATGAAAGACGCGACCGAACGCGAACAGCGTATTGCCGAAATGAAAGTGGTCAGCGACCGCATTACCGACATGGACCGCAAGGTAGCCGAAGTCGAAGAACGTCACCGCACCGCCTTGCTAGAAATCCGCAACCTGCCCCATGCCGATATTCCTGATGGTCCCGACGAAGACCACAATGTCGTCATTGCGCAGGAAGGTGAACCACAACCCCTCGCATTTCCCGCCCGGCCACACTGGGAACTGGGCGAACAGCTCGGCATTATAGACTTTGAACGCGGCGTCAAACTGGCTGGCTCGCGCTTTTATGTGCTCAAAGGGGAAGGGGCAAAACTGCAACGCGCCCTTATCCAATGGTTCCTGGACCTGCATATTGAACAGGGCTACCAGGAAACCTATCTGCCCTTTGTCGTGCGCGAACACTGTATGCTGGGAGCCGGCCAGCTTCCCAAATTCCGCGACAACCTGTACCGCGATGAAGATGCTGGCCTGTGGCTGGTGCCGACCGCCGAAGTACCGCTGACTAACCTGTATACCGATGAAATCCTTGATGCCAGCGACCTGCCCATCCATCTCTGTGCCTACACCCCCTGCTTCCGTCGCGAACAAATGAGTGCCGGCCGCGATGTGCGTGGCATCAAACGTGGTCACCAGTTTGACAAAGTCGAAATGTACAAATTTGTCCATCCCGATACCAGCTACGCCGAGCTTGAGCGACTGCGCCAGGACGCCGAAGCCACCTGCCACGCTCTGCAAATACCCTTCCGCACCAAACTGCTCTGCACCGGCGACACCGGCTTTGCCTCAACCCGCACCTACGACATCGAGATCTGGGCACCCGGCCAGGACGAATGGCTTGAAGTAAGCTCCTGTAGCAACGTCGAAGCATTTCAGGCGCGGCGGGCCAACGTGCGCTTCCGTCCAGAAGCCGGTGCCCGACCAGAATTTGTCCATACCCTCAACGGCTCCGGGCTGGGCGTGCCCCGCACCATGATAGCCATTATGGAAAATTATCAACAGGAGGATGGCAGCATTGTTGTTCCACACGTCTTGCAGCCATATATGGGCGGTATTGACGTTATCAGGGGGAAAACAAAATGACGCAGGAACTCTGGAGCCAGGTAGATGACTACATCAACGATCTGTTCGCTCCCCACGATGAAGCTCTGGACGCAACTGTGCAGGCCGCCCTGGATGCCGGTCTGCCCGGCACCCATATCACTGCCAACCAGGGCAAATTGCTGCTTATCCTTGCCCGCCTCATCGGGGCGCGGCGCATCCTGGAGATTGGCGCACTGGCCGGCTATAGCACCATCTGGCTGGCCCGCGCATTGCCAACTGATGGGCACTTGCTGACGCTGGAATACAACCCCAGGCACGCTGAAGTTGTGCGGGCCAATGTTGCACGGGCCGGGCTTGCGGAACGGGTAGAAGTGTGTCTGGGCGATGGCCTGGCAACCATGCAACAATTGATTGCCGATGGCGCACAGCCGTTTGACCTGATCTTCATTGACCCGGATGAAAAACGGCGGTATCCTGACTTCCTGGAGATCGCCATGCGTCTGTCTCATCCTGGTTCTCTGCTCGTGGCGGATAATACCATTCGACATGGAAAAGTTCTGGAGCAACCCAGTCCCGACCCGAACATGCGCGGTGTGCAACAATTCAACGCCGCGCTGGCTGCCGACCCACGTCTCGATGCCACGATTATGCAAATGGTTGGGCTAAAAGGCTGGGATGGTATAGCTCTTGCGATGGTAAGGAAATGACCAATGCCTGGACGCTATAGTGTACTCTATCGTCGCACCCGTGAAGCACTCGAAGCAGAAGCTGAAACCAAACTGGAACGTCCGCTCACTATCCGTGAGCAGAACCTGTTTCGCAGTTGTGGCACGCTCACCATGCTCGAAACCCTCGGCATGACTGTCTACTATGCCGAAGATGCCCAGGATCTCGCCAACAAACTTGCCGAAACCTCAATGGATTCACGCTTTATCCTGGCCGTCAAAGAAACCGCTGAACATCTGGAGCATATCCTGGGGCGTACTCTTGCCCCGGACGAACAACAAAAGCTGCGGGCTCTCGGCAATATCGAAGCACTCTGGTATCTCCAGGAACAATTGCAGGAAGTTGCATCGGAAGAACGCGAAGGACATTTACGCTTATTACTAGAGGAACCTCCGCTTACGGCACTCTAACCAGAATATTTATGGAGGAAAAAACCTATGGCTATGCAGCAAGATATGACATCCGAACAGACCGACACCACCAGCCCCGCAACACCCGCACAATCCAGTTCACAAACACCTGCGCTGTTTCCGCACGACACCAGCACCCACGCCATCGTTATTGGCGCGGGTATGGCTGGCCTGCTCAGTGCCCGCGTCCTGGCCGATTTCTTCGACCATGTGCTCATTATTGATCGTGACCAGCTCCCCGATGGCCCCTTGCCGCGCAAAGGCGTGCCGCAGTCGCATCAGCTCCACAACTTGCTGGTGCGCGGCTGGCATATCCTGCAAGAACTCTTCCCGCAACTCACCACCGAGCTGCCAGCCGCCGGTGCCAATCTGATTGAATGGCCCGCCGACCTGCTCTGGCTTGGACGTGCGGGCTGGAGTCCCCGTTTCTCCACCGGCCTGCAAACCTACTCCGCCAGCCGCTACCTGATAGAATGGAAAGTGCGTGAACAGGTGCAAAAATTGCCCAACGTCTCCTTCCTGCAAAACTATCGGGTGAAGACCCTGCTGGCAAATGCGGCCCAAACCCATGTCACCGGCGTCCAGGCGCACCCCTACCGCAGCAACCAGTCCAGCAAGGAGACGGCAGAGACGGCAGAGAGCGACCCGCCTGCGGATGGGGCGGATGCAACCCGTGATATTTTTGCCGACCTGGTTGTAGATGCCAGCGGACGACTGACCAGAACTCCCCAATGGCTGGAAACACTCGGTTACCCGCAAATCCCGCAAAGTACCATCAACCCCTATGTGGGCTATGCCTCGCGCTACTACACCCTGCCAGACGGTGTGCTCCCAGATTGGAAAGTCTTGCTTATCCAGAGCCGTCCCCCCGAAAACAATCGCGCCGCCGCCATCTTTATCATGGAAAACAACAGTTGGGTGGTGACACTGGTAGGTGTAGGCAAGGACTACCCACCAGCCGAAGAAGACGGTTTTCTCGACTTTCTCCACTCCCTGCCGACCACCGCAGCCTACGACTTTGTCAAAGCCGCAACGCCCATCAGCCCGATCTATGGCTATCGTATCCCGCAAAACCGCTACTATCACTATGATCGTCTGTCCCGCTGGCCTGAAAATTTTCTGGTGTTGGGCGATGCCGTCTGCTCCTTTAACCCGACCTATGGACAGGGTATGACCATCAGTAGCGAAGGCGCACTCACCCTGCAGGCATGTTTGCAATACCAGATGCGCACTCGCCCGACCGGTGACCTCAGCGGACTTGGTCGCCGCTTTCAGCAACAACTGGCGCAGGTGATGACCTTTCCCTGGGCCTTTACCACCGGTGAGGATTTGCGCTATCCTACGACGGAAGGAAAGCACCCCGAAATCCAGACCAAACTGCTGCAATGGTTCCTCGATGGTACCCTACTCTATGCGATTGAAAACCGTGATGTGTATAAAACAGTGGTAGAAGTCATGCACATGGTCAAACCACCCCAGGCATTACTGCGGCCGGATATTGCTCTCTGGGCTGCATCGCTCAATATCATGCGACATGTCTATTCCTGAGGAGGTATGAATATTTGTTCGACACCCTACATAACCCCGCAACCAGTCTATCATCGCATCCAACTCGACCGTTTCGTCGGTCGCACCTGGCTGATTGCGCAGTTTGACCAGTTTGTCCAACAGCACGACCGCGGCTACTTTCTGCTGGAAGCAGAAGCTGGCCTGGGCAAAACGACGTTCCTTGCCCATCTGGTGCAACAACGTGACTACATTCACCTCTTCATTGAGCAGGCACGTGGCCTGGATAATATGGCAAAGGGTATCCGCAGTCTGGCAACACAGATTGTGCGCACCTGGCATCTCTATCCCTGGTTTGCCGATGACATCCTGCCCGGCGTAGCGGTGCGGCCGGGCTTTCTGGCCGGTCTGCTCTCCGTGGCTGCCCGCCAGCGTGACCAGCATAGCCCGCAGACCCCCATCATTCTCGCCATAGATGGCCTGGAAAGTGCCGGCACCTTCCCCGGCCAGAATACGCTTGGTCTGCCTGAGCATTTGCCACGCGGCGTCTATGTCCTGCTCACCCATCGGCCAGCCCCTTACACGCTGCAAACCACTGCCCCGCTGCAGCATGTGACCCTGCACGCCAGCCAGCCGGAAAACGTGCAGGACATCCAACACTACCTGCAACAGGCCGTGAGCCGCCCGGCCTTGCACAATCTCTTGCAGACAGATGGTTGTCCCCCCGACCATTGCATCACCATCCTGCAAGAACGGTGTCAGGGCAACTGGTCCTACCTCTTTTACCTCATGCAAGACATAGAACGGGACAACCTGCCAGCAACTACCAGCACCTCGCGCTTGCTTCCCGCTCTGCCGCATGGAATCTGGTCCTATCTGGCAGGCTGGTGGCAGGCGCAGCGGCAGACCAGCCAGGCAACCTGGCACACGTGCCTGCTACCGTTGCTTGGCACCCTGGCAGGCTTGATGGAGAGCGTACCCCTACAGATGTTGTTCGCCATGACTGGCCTGCACAACCAGCCCGACTGCTCCCAGCCCCACACCCAGCACCTGCTGGAAACCATCTGGCGTCCCTTTCTCATCATTGAAGGCATGCACGAACCCTGCTACTGTCTGGGCGATACTGCCTTGCGCAGTATGTTGACCGGCGATGCGAACTGGCAATCGCTCACGCCCGTCGAACAGGCATTGACCAATGAACTGATAGCCGCCACCCGGCTGGCCCACGACCGCATCGCCAGCCGCTACCTGCTGGCCTGGGGCGGGCTGGAACATCAACTACCCGGCCTCGCCCGCCCCGAATTGCGCGACAAAGACCAGGGCTATGGGCTGCGTCATCTGGTCGCCCACCTCGAACAAGCCGGTCGCGCCGCAGATATTCATCGCCTGCTCCAGATGGAGCAAACCGTTACCGAACATACGCTCGACCGTCTCTCCGTGTTGTTTACCTGGATAGACCATGCCTTGCAGGGTTGGCAGGGCAACCCGGACACCGTCAGTCATTATGCTCTGGTCTGGTATACCGCCCGCGAAGATGAAGGCGACCTGGCCGACTACCTGAGCGACCTGCAGGCTGCCTGGCATCTGGCCGAACAGCCGGGCGAGCAACCCCGCCAGCCCCATTCCTTGCTCGCCCTACAGTGCCGCTACGCCCTCATGATTGCCTCCATGAACAGCCTGTCGCATGACATCCCCGTTTCGCTGCTTAAAGTCATGCTCACCCGTCAGTCGTGGAAACCCGCGCAGGTGCTCGTCTATATACGGCAAATGTCAGACGAAGCTCGCCAGGCCACCGCCCTGGCATCGCTGGCAACCTGCTTTCCCGTCTCCATGCTGGAAAATGTTCTCTCCATTGCCCTGGCCCTGCGCGATGAACAACACCGCGCCCGCGCTCTGGCTGGCCTGGCACCCCATCTGCCCCACACCTTGTATCAACCAATGCTCAAAGCGGCCCGGACCATTACCAATGCGGCCTGGCGCATAAATATCCTGGTTGCTCTATTGCCGCTGGTTGTTGAAGCAGAACGCACCGCCCTCTTGCAAGAAGCTCTCGAAGCCACGCAAAAAGTCTGGAATGCCAGCGTGCGCGTCGACTCGCTGAAAACCCTGGCCCCCTACCTGCCAGAATCAATGTTGCCCGCCGCCCTCGACATCGCGCAGTCGCTGGTAGATACCGACTGGCGTTGCCGCGCCTTAATCGGCCTGGCTCCCGTATTGCCGCAGCCCCTCTTGCGCAAAGCCCTGCATATGTGGAAATCCTGGAGTGGCTCCTGGCGGGCCCGTGTGCTTGCCGAGCTTGCCCCTCGTCTGGCCGAACTGGGCGAAATAGACCACGCCTTCGATATGGTTGCCCACCTGCCGACCGAACAGCAACGCGCAATTGCCCTCGCCGGGCTGGCCCCCTACCTCTCCGTCCATCAAATCCATACCGCTATGACCATCGTGCAGGCATTCACCCGCCCGCAGGAACAGGCACGCAC
>CAYFVX010000112.1:0-8853 GCA_964346425.1 uncultured Chloroflexaceae bacterium
CAACGGACGAACTCTATCAAAACTTCCCGGAACATATGCAAGCCTATGACGCTGACCCGGCCAATACGGTACGACTGGGCGGCGAATCCTATACCGAACTGCAACAACGTGCCCTGGTCGCGTTTCAACGCATCCAGCAGCAGCACAATCCTGGCGAGACGATTGGCGTTGTTTCGCATGGTGGGACAATCCGCACGATTCTGTGTGCTATACTGGGACTCAATCTGGCAAACTTCAGTCGGATGTGGATGGAAAATGGTTCATTCACCGAAGTACAACAGCACAACCAGGAATGGTTTCTGAACCGGCTGAACGATGCAGCCCATCTGGAAGACGTATCCACCGAGCGTGGTGGTATTGATTAACACCAAGATATGGACACACTCTCGACGATCCGCAACGTTATCTTTTTCCAGGGGCTTGATGAAGCAGATCTGGATGTGATAGCAGCAGCAGCCACCCACCGCCGACTTGCCGAGGAAACGTTTCTGTTTTATGAAGGCGAAGCAGCCACTGCGTTTTTTGTGCTGCTTGCAGGACGGGTGCGGCTCTCACAAATTACCGAAGATGGCAAACAGGTTATCCTGGGATTTCTGGGCGAATGCGAAGGCGTGGGTATCATTGCTGCGTTGCCACATGCTGAATACCCACTCTCTGCGCAGGCAGCCGAAGCCTGTACGCTCCTTGCCTGGGATAGCCTGTCCCTGCAACATCTGATGGAACGCTACCCCGTTATTGCCTATCATACGTTGCGCATGCTGGCCGGGCGTTTTGTTGAGTTGCAAACCCGCTATCGTGAACTGGCAACCGAACGGGTAGAACGCCGCATTGCACGTGCCGTGCTGCGCCTGACACACCAGGCTGGTCGTCAGCAAGCCAGCGGTGTCTTGATTGACATGCCACTCTCGCGGCAGGATATTGCAGATATGACTGGCACAACGCTCTACACCGTCAGCCGCACGCTGAGCCAGTGGGAACAGCGTAGTATCATCGAGACGGGCCGCGAATGGGTACGGGTGTGTCTGCCGCACGAACTCGTGTCTATTGCGGAAGACCTGCCCCCTGAGTCGCCGGCCACACCAGATCCGCCTGCCTGTTTGCGCTAGAGCAAAGACACCACTGCGGATTCTCCTTATCATGCTATGGAAAGAGCTGAATAGGGTTTGACCATTGACCGTTGACCGTTGACCGTTGACCGTTGACCGTCTTAATGGAGTTCATACCAGGTTCGGATGAATAGTTTCTTTTCACCACGGAGACACGGAGGCACAGAGAGAACAGGGTTTCCCCTTCTCTCTGCCCGAATCTTGGCGTTCTTGGCGTCCTGGCGGTTTCTCTCACTATTCAAACGTATCTGGTATCACCCATAGAAAGCGGCGGGAACGGAGTCCCCTCGCAACCCACCAGGTTGCATCAGTCAGGTCCCTATTGAGCAAAAGACGTATGATACCAGAGGGAGTTACCAATGACCATGTTTTGTTATCAATGCCAGGAAACCGTCAATAACCAGGGCTGCACTATCCGCGGAGTTTGCGGCAAATCGGACGAAGTTGCCGCGTTGCAAGATGCGTTGCTGTATCTCGTAAAAGGGATAGCCGTCTATGGAGTACGCGCACGAGAATTGGATGTGAGCGATGCCGAAGTGGACCGTTTTGTGATGCAGGCACTCTTTGCCACTGTTACCAATGTCAGCTTTGACCCGCAACGCTTTGTGGCACTGGCGCAACGCGCAGTTGAATTGCGTGACCGCCTGCGCGATGCGGTTGTGCAGCATTGCCCCCATGCCAATACTTCCGACTGTCTGCACCACCTGCCAGAACCAGCCACCTGGCGATGGGATGGCAGCAAAGAAGCCCTGCTGCAAAAGGCAGCCGAAAGCTGCCTGTTGGAAGCGTTCCCAATGAATGAAGATGTCCGTTCGCTACGCGAACTGCTCATCTATGGCTTGAAGGGACTGGCAGCCTATGCCGACCACGCCGATATTCTGGGCTACACCAATCCCGAACTTGCTGCTTTTGTGCAGGAGGGGTTGGCGGCCACGCTGGATGACGACCGCCCGGTCAGTGAACTGGTCGCGCACTGTCTACACTGTGGTAGCGCGGGTGTGCAGGCTATGGCTCTGCTGGACCAGGCCAATACAACGACGTATGGACAGCCTGAACCAACGACGGTCAATCTGGGAACAGAGCCAGGCCCGGCCATCCTTATCAGCGGCCATGATCTGCGTGATCTGGATGAACTATTGCAGCAAACCGCAGATACGGGGGTGAAAGTCTATACGCACGGCGAGATGCTGCCTGCGCATGCATACCCCGCCTTCAAGCAATACCCCCATCTGGTGGGCAACTATGGCGGCGCATGGTGGGATCAGCAGCGCGAGTTTACGGCGTTCAATGGCCCCATTTTGATGACGACAAATTGTATCCAGAAGCCATTGCCCGCCTACCAGGAGCGCATCTTCACCACCGGCCATGTGAGCTGGCCGCAGGTCACGCACATTGCCGACCGTGCGACAGGTCAGCAAAAGGACTTTAGCCCGATCATTGAAAAAGCTCTGGCGTGTGAAGCACCGCAATCGCTGGAAAGTGGACAGATACCCGTCGGTTTTGCGCATGCGAGTGTGCTGAGTGTCGCGGATAAGGTCGTTGAAGCGGTGAAGAATGGGGCAATTTCGCGCTTTGTGGTGATGGCTGGCTGCGATGGTCGCCAACCTGCCCGCTCCTACTATACGGAAGTGGCCCGGCAACTACCGAACGATATGGTTATCCTCACCGCAGGCTGTGCCAAATATCGCTACAACAAATTGCCGCTGGGTGATATTGGCGGTATTCCTCGCGTGCTGGATGCGGGACAGTGCAACGATTCCTATTCACTGGTCGTTGTGGCGCAGAAGCTGGCAGAAGCATTCGGGGTCGAGCATATTAACGAGTTGCCTATTTCATATGATATTGCCTGGTATGAACAGAAAGCGGTGCTGGTATTGCTGGCATTGTTGTCGCTCGGCGTGCAAAATATTCGCCTGGGGCCAACTCTGCCCGCCTTCCTCTCGCCTGGCGTCACGGATGTGCTGGTGCAACAGTTCAACATCAAGCCTATCGGGTTGGTTGAGCAAGACCTGCAAGCTATCGTGGCAGGTGCATAGAACGGGGACGGAGGACGGCTGACCAGAGACCGAGGAACTCTGTTGGTAAAGTCCTGGCAGGAATCACGAACACCACGAATACCACGAATTGGTGCGGTGGTAGAGACGTTGCATGCAACGTCTCTACCACTCAAACCACATGCACCAACAGAGTCCCGGTGGACCGGGGAAGCTCACATGGGTAGAGATTTTCCGATTGCAAGAACCTCTTCCTGAATCGTAGCCGCGGTTTTTAACCGCGGGATCTGCCCATACGTCCGTCTCTTTCGCCGCAAAAACCGCCCGACTGCCGCACGGTGGATGCATCACCGGGGGGGGGCCAGCGGCTACAAGCCGCTACTACGGTATCTCCTCAACCGCTTTGCAAAGCGGTTTCCAAAAAAGTCTACATATGTGAGGCGTCTACCGTACCCCGTCGCCAGTCTGCTGCGCCTGCAAGCAGCGTGTCCGTGCTTCCTGCGCGGCACCAGCCGAGCCGTCCTGAATGGGGGTTACGCCGGGGCCATAGACAAACACATCTTTGAAAGGGGTATAGAAGGAAAGAAACTGGTCCTGGTGCAATACCTCGTCCGCACTATCGCGAACCGTTCGCTCCACTGTCACACGCATGCCTGGTACCCCTTGGGCAACCTGAGTGACGTTGCACAGGGGGAGAGACGCATCATACCGCCAGACCGAACCAGGCCCGGCGGATTGCGCTATCACTGGTTCTGAGAGCATGGTCTGTCGACCATCATTGTAGCCCCACAGGGAAACCGTCAATTTCCCGCTGGTGATGATGCTGGTGGTAATAATAATCGGTTCGGGCAGGTCATTGCGCCAGCGCAGGTCCAGGTCGTAGGGGCCATCGCGGTTCAAGCCTTTGCCATCCGAGGTAAACACGGCAGAATCCAACCCCGGTGCCTCGCGCAAATCTGGCAACAACACGGTATGCGGATGGCGTTCTATCACTTCCAGCCCGGCTTCAACGACTGCCTGAAAGAGCGCAGTGGAGAGAAAGCAGATGCCCCCGGCTATCACTTCGTCATAGCTCCCGTTGACAATCCCGCTGCCGGCCACATAGCCAATATCTACTGAGAGTTCACCCACCGTTTCCAGATAGGAGACGGTTTCATCGGGAAAGATTTTCAGGTTGTCAAACTGGCGTGCAGCCAGGCTAATATTCTGGATATCGCCGGGGAAGGGGGAAAAATGAATTTCCGCGGTGCCAATCGTCGTGATAGGGCGGGTAGCTGCCAGTTCATCCTTAGCGAGATGCTGTGTTGCGTATTCCTTGCCCAGGTCACCGGGTTGCACGATGGCCTGTCCGCCCGGATGATCCAACCGATATTCTAGCCGACTGCGCTCGAAGTATTGCACTGTTGTGGGGTTGCCACTGGATGACTGGTGCTCGATAAACGCTTCGCTGATGGGCGTTCCGAAGAGGAGGTCGCCGCCATGCTGCTCCCAGAAAGCACGAAACCCATAGCTCAGATTATGCCCGGTTGAAGCAAAGAAGGTACTCACCTCTGTAGGACCTGCCTGGTGCCACACGAATGCAGACTCATCCAGCCGGTTGCGGGTCATCATCTCGCCCAGCGGAACGACAGACACCCGCCTGGACTGACCTGCGGACATTTCCAGAGCCATATGCTCAAAATATTGCACCTGTCGCCCCCGTTCCTGGATAACCTCGGTGAGTGGTTGCCCCAGGAGAGTTTCGCCACCATGTTTGTCATAGCATGCCAGGAATGGTCCACCCACATTATGGCCCGTTTCGGGAAAGTAGCGGGAAGGCACCAGAAATGGGTGTGATGGCGCAGCCTGCACGTTGGAAAGCCATGCCGCCAAAACGCAGACTGCAAGCAGGCATGGCAGGAGCACGAGAACCTGGTATTTTTTCCGTCGTTGCATAGTGTCCTTCAGGGGTTCTCCACTTATTCACCCACATTAAAATGGGGTTATTTCGGGTGTTGCTTTCGGATTGGTTTCCGGAATACGTGTCACACCTGGCACCGGCGTTACCTCTTCATCCTGCATTTCCTCTCCCTGCTCTTGTGCAGGCAGTTGCGTCTGTTCTACGTTCGCGGGGGTTGCAGAGGGTTGCTCCTCCACGGGCGCAAGGGCTGGCGGTGGTGTTGCTTCCACACTGCTTGTGGCTGGCTGCTCCTCCTGACCATCGGGTTGCGGTGTATCTGCCTGCTCTTCAACAGGAAGTTCGACGGTCGGAGATATGGCTGGCTCTAGCGGTTCTTCTTCCCCTCCCGTCCCTCTGTCTGGCACCGGATCCGTGAGTGGGGGAGATTCTTCCGCCCCGTCCTCAGCAGCACAAACACCGAGGATAATCGGGTTGAGCGGGTCAAATTCCTGGTTGCCCGGCGGAACGGTGCTGACCACAGTGGATGGCACGCAATCGTCAAGCTGCTGGTTATCGAGATACATTTGCTCCGCAGCAAAGCCCATGTTCTGCAAAATGGCAGTGGCTTCCGCGTAGGGTTTGCCATACAAGGCAGGCATCGTCACTAACGTATCGTGCGCCTGACTGGCTTGCAAAGAGGCATCTTCATCGGCAGTTTCTCCACTGTCCGCATCGCCTGACGAAGGGGGGATGTCGCCCGTATCCTGTGGTTGGGCTGGCTGGTTGTCGTGTTGCGCCGCGTGGTAGGCCGGTCGGGGGGCCGAGCGGCAGGCATTTTGTACCAGCGCAATATCTCCAGTCTGCGTGATACCGGACCCATGCATGAAGACATCACGCGAGGGACCATAGTATGACACAAAGGTATCATTGTGCAGTATATCGCCATTCTCCTGGTGTACTGTCCGTGCTACGATGACACTCATGCCCGGTGCCTGTCTGGAAACCTGTTTGACCTCACACGGTTCCAACGTTTCATCATAGACCCAGAGTGGCCCGCCCGGCTGGTCCGTATACTGTATCTGCGGTTCCTGCAGAGTCGTGGTTCGCCCATCTCCATGCCCCCAGAAGGAAATAGTCAGTTCGCCCCTGGCGGAAAGATTGACGGTCAGTATGACCGGCTCATCCATGTCATTGCGCCAGACCAGATCCAGGTCTGCGTTGCTGCGCGATTGCCCCGACGCATCATGCATAAAGACGGCGGAGTCCATGCCCGGTGGATGGCTGAAATCTTCCAGCAGGATGGAGTGTTGATGGCGTTCGATGACATCCAGACCAGCATCCAGCACTGCCTGATAGATCGCAGTCGAAAGATAGCACACGCCGCCTGCGATAACTTTTTGCACGGAACCATTGACAATTGCCCCACCCCAGGCATAGCCTGTCTCTGCGCTCAGGTTACCAACGGTGTCGAGAAATGAAACTTCTTCGCCTGGCATCACGGTCATAGCGTTGAATTTTCTGGCGGCCAGTCCAACGTTGATCAATGCAACCGGCACGGGTGCAAAGTGAAATTGCGATTGACCAAGCAGTTTGACCGGGCGGGCCGGTTGTAGCACCTCTTCCGCTATATCCTGCCGGGCAAGATATTCCCGCCCCAGCAAGCCATGCTGAATATGATAGGCTTCGTCTGGTCGTCCGAGATGATATTCAAAGCGGGCCCGTTCAAAGTATTGCACCATATATGCACGACCGGTCTGGCGGTTTTGTTCGGTCAGTAGCTCGCTGATGGGCAGACCAAACACCGCTTCACCACCATGTTGCTGCCAGTAGCGGTAGTGCTGGTAACGCATATGGTGACCTGTATGCGTGAAGTAGACAGTATCTGTCAGGTGCAAATCGGCTGGCAATGGGAGCGTAGCTGCGTGGGTTATCGTGGCTGTCTGCGCTGGTGGCTGGTATCGGAAGGCCGGTTCTTCGTGGCGTTCATGCGTCAGCAACGCACCAAGTGGAGCTATACTGACGTGGGTCGGCTGGTCAACTGACCGTTCCAGACGAACCCGTTCAAAGTATTGCACCTGAACACCCGCTTCTTGCAACACTTCCGTCAGTGGCAGTCCAAAGATAGCAAGACCGCCGTGGGTCTCATAGTAGTCTAAGAATGGGCCACCAACATTGTGCCCCGTTTGCGCAAAATAACGCGTGGGCAGCAACGTTTGATTGAACGTAGCCACCTGCACAATACCGGGGTGTGCGGTGGGGCTTACTGGTTGGGGAGCTGGTTTCGTCACCGGTTCGGCAATATTCTGGACCCCAAACAGGAAGCGGCTATACCAGTAGGTGATGAGCGGGTAGAGCTGGCTGACTGATCGTGGCCTTTGCTGCACAAACTCAGTCAGTCGTGCATCTGCCTGATAGCATGCCGAGGTTTCTGCTACGGGAATGTGATAGGCAAGACACTGCTCGGTTTGCTGACCGCTGAGCTGTGTCTGGAGGACCTCAGGATGATGGGAGAGGTGCATATCTGCCGGCTGCACGGCTGGCAGTTGCGTGTCCTGTTGCTGTTTTGTAGACTGTGCTAATACAACGTTTTCCTGCTCACCATCATTCGCCGGGTTACGCTGTGCGGTCGTGATGGTTGGTCGGGTGTACACCAGCGTTTGCTGTTGCTCACTGTTGCGCGTATAGAGCAGGCTTATCAGGGGTATCAATGCGAAACAGAGCAATACTATTGCTCGGGCAATGCGTTGCTTCATTCAATACGTTACCTTGTCTTTATCAAAAGTCGGCTCAGGTATTTTGCAAGAACTGTTCGATCTGATCGAGTTCTTCGTCATTCAGACGAAACTCGGCAGCCCCGATGAAACCATCTACCTGGTCGGGCCGACGTCCACCAACAATGGCTGCGGTCACCGCAGACTGGCGTAGGGTCCAGGCAATCGCCACTTCCGCTGGCGTGCGCCCGTGCGTATCGCCTATTCTGCGCAGAAGACCAACCAGGTCCAGATTGTGCGATAGTCTGGGTTCTTGAAACTCTGGATGGAGCCGCCGCCAATCGTCTTCCGGCAGCAGTTTAATCCGTTCGTGCGTCATTGCACCAGAGAGCAGACCAGACATCATAGGAGAATAGACGATGATGCCAATAGAATGTTGCTGGCAAAATGAAAGTATTTCTGCTTCAATCGTGCGGTTTAGCAACGAGTAGGGCGGTTGCAGCGATGTTATGGGGTTGATAACCTGGATGCGCCGCATCTGCTCCACGCTGAAGTTGGATACACCGATATGCCGTACTTTCTGCTCCTCTTTCAGTTCTGAGAGGGTTGTCCAGGCTTCTTCGATGTCTTCTTCCGGGTCGGGCCAGTGGAGTTGGTACAGGTCAATGACCTCTACGTTGAGCCTGCGCAGGCTCGCTTCGACTTCCTGGCGAATGGACTGCGTTTTCATGTGCCCATAGACTTCGCCTTTGTCATTCCAGAGCCGCGTGCATTTGGTGAAGATGTAGGGCTTCTCTGCACGCCCACGCAATGCCTGCGCAATAACTTCTTCAGCATGACCGAGGCCATAAACCGCAGCGGTATCTATCCAATTGATGCCATAATCAAGAGCACGATGAATGGCGGCAATGGAGTCTTTATCATCCTGTGGCCCCCAGGCATATTGCCATCCTGAGCCGCCAATCGCCCAGGTACCAAAACCAAGTGGAGTTATTAAGAGGTCGCTGGTACCAAGTTGTTGTTTTTGCATAGGGTCCCCCATTCTAAAATTTTCATCTGTTCTCCACACTCTCTATCATGCCACCTTTGGGCTATTCTGGCAAGCAGCCGGGGGGCGGGGATCCTCACATGTGTAGACTTTTTTATCAACCGCTTTGCAAAGC
>CAYFVX010000113.1:0-8852 GCA_964346425.1 uncultured Chloroflexaceae bacterium
ATTGTTCTGCCGAATACATCGTTTCGTCCATTTGCGCAAATGGACAAAGTCCAGGAAAACGTGGCTGTCGCAAAGTCTTCTGTTGGTTCAACAGAAGACTTTGCGACAGCCACAAATATGGACGCAGGCGGCGTACCGCCACAGGATTGGGCGGGTGTTGGGGAGGTTTTGAGGGGAAACAACCCCTCAAGCTCCCCAAAACGTGTGCGCTTTGCCCCATCAAAAAGGCAAGGTGTCGCTTATTTGCGCGAAATCCTGGTAGCTTCATGCGCATGGCCTTAGCGCATGACCGTTGCCAGATAGATCACGTGCTCCTTTGGCAGGTCGCTGGTTTCAAACGCAATGGCAACAATGCGTTGTATATCGCCAATCGTGACTGTGACGATTGCTGTACCGCCAGTGGTCGTTGATTGCAGCACCGCCGATGCTACCCCGTTCGCGTCGGTCGTGGTGGTGGCCGGGGTGACCGTACCCAGGCTGGTCGCAAACGTCACCGTCTGGTTGCTGACGGGGACGTTGTTGCCGTCGCGTACCGTTACACTTATCCCCGTTGTGCTGTTCCCATCGGCGGGAATAGTGGTGCGCTCGGTCACAATCGAGACGTTCATGCCTGCTGGTGCAGAGACCTCCTCAAACACGATTTCCCTATCATCCGTTACTCCATCCGTGCTGGCTGTGACGGTTGCTGTGCCTGGCGTGGAAGCAGCTTGCAGTACCGTCATTGCAACGCCGGTTGCGTCGGTGATGCTCCTCTCAAGCAAAATCGTGCCGAGCGTGGTGGCAAATGAGACCGTCTGATTGCTCACAGGCATATTGTTTTCATCGCGCACGGTGGCACTGAGCACCGTCGTGCTGCTGCCATCCGCAGGCAACATCGTTTGTGCAGCGGTCAGGGTGATGCTCTTTTCCCCTGGCAGACCTGGTTCCTCAAAGAGGATACCCAGCGTATCGGAGACACCATCTGTGCTGGCTACAACTGTTGCTGTTCCTGGTGTGGTGCCGGCTTGCAACACGGTTGTCGCTACGCCATTTGCATCCGTTGTTGACGTTGCAGGCGTCACTATACCCAGACTGGTTGTAAACGTCACGGCTTGATTGCTCACCAGCCCATTGTTTGTGTCACGCACGGTTGCACTGAGCACCGTCGTGCTGCTGCCATCGGCCGGCAGGGTTGTCTGGGCAGCCACCAGGGTAATACGCTCAATCACTGGCGGAGTTATGGCTGGCTCGACAAACTGAATATCCAGTACATCTGATAGGCCATTTGTGCTGGCAATAACCATTGCCGTCCCCGTCGTCGTACTGGTTTGCAGCATGGTCGTCGCCACGCCATTTGCGTCTGTCGTTGAGGTTGCCGGTGTGACGGTTCCCAGACTGCTGGTGAATGCCACGGTCTGATTGCTCACCAGCCCATTGTTTGTGTCACGCACGGTTGCACTGAGCACGATGGTGGAGCTTCCATCCGCCGGCAGTGTCGTTTGTGCAGCAGTCAATACGATGCTGGCAATTTCCGATGGCGTCGGCTCGACAAACAATACCTCGCCATCGTCTGATATACCCTGTGTGCTGGCCGTCACGATTGCCGTCCCCGTCGTCGTCCCTGCTTGCAACACGGTCGTCGCTCGACCATTTGCATCCGTCGTCGCACTGGCCGGCATGACTGTGCCAAGCGTGGTGGCGAACGTCACACTCTGGTTACTTACGGGCGCATTGGAATCATCCTGTACGATCGCCGTTACCAGCGTGGTGCTGCTGCCATCGGCCGGCAGGGTGGTCTGCGCAATGTCCAGGGTGATATTCAGGATTTTCGTCGATTCTTCAATGGCGATGGTATGCACATCGGTGACGCTCCCCGTACTGCTGGTGGCGGTTACGAGCAGGTCATACGTGCCCGCGTTTTCCCAGGAGATGCCGATGGTATCGCTCGTGCTGGAACGCCCTGGATGGTCAATCGGCGATTGTCCATCTATCTCCCAGGAGTAGGAGATGGGCAGCGTTGCCGTCACTGGCGTGACGCTGGCCGTAAAGTCATAGCTCATGCCGGTCTCGCCACTGGTTGGTCCACTGATAGCTACACTCTCTACTGCTATTGCCAGGTCTGGATCAACCAGGATAGCCGCCGGGTAGATGGCGGATTCGTTCTCTTCTGCATCACGATATTGCACAAAGACGGTCGCCAGACCATCATCGGTATCCAGGACCCACCCCTTTGACGTCGCATAAGGCTCCCAATTCCCATCGCTCAGGTTTGCTTTGTTGCCTATCTTCATATCCTGCACAAAGGTTGTGTTGCCTTTTTCGGCCTGCGGGATGGGGTCGTCGGGGATTTCGCTCTCCGGGTCAATAACATCGGAGGCCCACAACGTCAGGGTAACAGTCGGCACCCGCGTGGCTTCATCGCCATCGTTAATCAGGATACCGCCGTGTGGTGGAATCGGGTCTGCATTTGGCGTGACACACGAGGCATCTCGATGTCCAGAGAGACGCAAGGCAGAATCCAGTGCTACGGCAATGTAGCAATAGGTCGTACCGTTGACGACGTTGGTATCTGTGTAGATGCCGGTACCGGGGGAATTTTGCCCAATGAGATCGAATGGTCCATCCGGGTTATCACCACGGTAGAAACCAACGACGGCATAGTCCGGGTCAAGCGTGTGCCAGAGATAGACTGCGGCATCACGCGGATACGCCTGCAACCAGGGAGCTTCGAGCACCTGATCATCAGATGGGTCGAGCGGGTCACGTTGTTTGCCGGTTTCGCTGCCGTCGGACTCGCCGCCATTGTCGGTGTCTGGATTGTGCGGGTCGGTACCATTTTTCCACTCGTCAGTATTTGGTAGGCCATCGCGGTCAGGGTCTTCGCTGGCATCATCGGTGTTCGGGTCGGTGCCGTTCTCTTCTTCCCATTCATCCGGTATGCCATCCCCATCACTATCGTTAAAGATGGTGGGGATACCACCTTCGGGCTGGCTCTCGGTGATGTCCTCTTCGCCTTCGCTGATGATGTGGAAGGAGAGCACTGCCTGACGGGTGAAGTCACCATTGACTGAACTGTTGCCGGTTGCCTCGACAGTGACGTTGTAGGAGCCTGGTAAGCCGGTCTGATAGAAGGTGCCACTATAGATGCCATCATCTGCTGCACCATCGCCGTGGTTGCCATCGTCGTAGAGGGTAACGTCTTTCGTGGAAGCATCCGGCTTGACGATGCTTGCGACAACCGTGGCATTGGCAATCGGGCCGGTATCCGTCAGGCTGGCAATAATCGGCATCGGCGTGCCGGGCGTGCGTTCGTCAACGGGCGTCGCGAGGTAGACATCCATCGTGACATCGCTCCGCACGGAGCTATGGATCAGGTAGGAAGGGAGCCATTCGGTCTGCTGGGTTGGTTGTGCTCCTGTGCTTGCCAGTCCTGGTATTTGCGTCTGGAAGGTGAGCGTCCAGTCGCCCTGTTTGGGGGTTGCGATACGCCAGACGATATGGCGATTGGTATAGTCATACTGGGCTGAGTAACCGCCCACATTATCTGGATCACGGAGAAAGATATCGCCGGCCCACCCATCCGAATCCCAGCTTAACGAGAGGACCAATTCGGCAACACTGCCCTCAACGGGGATGGTTATAATATCTTGAATCCCGTCACCGTCATTAACAGGCCCAAACAGATTGAAAAACTGCTGTTGCCCGACCGCCTCGGTTGCAATCACGCGGTAGCTGTAATCCATATTCAGGCGCAGGTTGTCTGTGGCTGCCAGGCTGCCACCGGCGGCCAGAGATGCGGATGGTATGGAGACAGCATGATAGCTACCGCCGGTGTCATCAGCAATTTCTTGCATGCGGAGGCGGTCGGCATCGGGACCAACGGCGATGGCATGCACCTGGGGTTGTTTATCGGTGGTGGTTCCGAGTTGGGTGATCATTTCGTCAAAGGACGGGGACCCGTTGTTGGAAAGCCCATCGCTCAACAAGACCAGGACCCAATCGTGGCTGGTGTCGGCATCGCTGTCGGTTTTCAGTTCCGTCCAGGCGGTGTCGAGTGCCTCACCAATGGCAGTTTCACCACTGGCAACCAGCGCATCAATCGTATCCAGAGCCGTCTGGCGTGAGCCACCAGCGGGCGAGTCGCTCCAGGGTTGCAGGTCCATGTCGAGGCTGGCGGTAGAATCAAAGCCGACAATGCCGATGGCATCGCCTGCTCGCCAGCTATCCACATACAGACTGGCTGCATTTTTAGCGGATTCCATCTTGTTGTTGCTGCCCATACTGCCAGAGTGGTCAATGACCAGCATGTTGTCGGCATCGCTGCGCACGGTGTAGTCGAGCGCATCAGTTTCGGTGCTGGAGAGGGTGGTTGCGCCATAGGTTGCCTGAAAATCATAGAGGCCAGCACTGAGTTGCACCGGTGCTCGCAGCACAAACCAGTGTTGTCCCTGGACCGTGGCAGCGGTGAGGATGTTGTCTGCAGGCAGGTCGGTTCCTGCGACGGCAAAGGAGAAGGTATTGATGTCTACCCCTTCCAGCGGGGTGCCATCGCCTGCCAATACCTCAATCTGCACGAGGAATTTGTCCGGGCTGGTGGGGTTGCCCACCAGTGCTTTGTTGCTGGTAGTTGGTCGGACAATGTTCAGCGTGGGTTGCGTGCCATTGAAGCTGTAGCGATAGTTTGCCTGATGGTCCAGGCCAGCCACCACGACGACGACTTTGTCGTAGGCATCGTTAATCAAGGTTTTGGAAAGGTGGCGGGATTCGGTGTTGTATTCGTAGGCCACGTCTGTGCCTTTGATTGCAAGGATGGTGTAGTAGAGCTGGAAGGTACTATCCTGGGTAAACTGGATATCAATAATCGGCACATCCGCATCCGGTCGCACTTCGTAGTAGCGTGCGCCCCAGGCTTTGACGGTTTCGTCGGTATCAATGAGTTGCTCATCCAGTGCCAGGCTACTATCGAGGTGCAGGTTGGGTGTGGCGTAGTTGCCACCAGTTTCGGCCATATCTGCGTATTGATATTTTGCCTGCACACCGGAGCCACTGAGGTCTTTGGCGTAGTTGGCAACGGCAAAATCTTTCCAGACATCGCGGAATTGTTCCGTATGCCCAAGTTCGGTAAGGGTTTCATTGAGCACTGCAACCCCATGACGGCCCGGTGTATCCGCCGAATTTTTCCAGAATTCGATCATGATATCCATGCCACGCTCGACACTATCGCTGGATGAGGGATTTGTGCCATATTTTTCAGTGAGATAGGTCCAGAAGAGGGCGGCTTGATAACTGGTCTGGTTGATCGGGCGGTTGGTGTTGCCGAGGTAGGCGTTAATCTCAGGAACGTAGCCGGCATAGCCGGTGGGGATATCATCGAAATGTTCACAATCGCTGCGGTCGCCACCAACACAGATTTTGTCCTGGATAGAGCGTGCCTGTCCTTCAACCACCCATTTGTTGTGGGGGTCGTTCAGTCCCCAATATTTGAATTGTTGGAAATGGAAGGCTTCGTGCAGAGCAACAATCCAGGCAACCGGGTCACCAAGCCGGGTGCCGAGGTCAAAGGGCATTTCCATCAGGTAGGGCGACAGGCCCAGGCCACCACCGCCAGCACACCCCCCACCATCACACCAGACGACGTTGATAGGGATTTTGTCGAGTGAGCTATGCTGGCTGGCATCGCGGTCAAAGCCCAGGCGCGAGAAGGCATCTACCGATCCTTCTAGCGCGGTTTCTTGCAAAGCGACATAGATATTGAGGCCATCGCCATTCGTGATATCCGTCAGACAAACGTCCTGCCCATCAATCTGGGGGCAGTCATCGGTTCCGCCAAGCAAGCGGTAGAAGATGCGAAAGTTGTCTGTTTCGTAAATCCGTGGGTTGTTGCAAATGTCGCTGTAGGGTGAGAAATTACTATCGCTGGAACGAAACGAGCGCACGCGATAGCGACGATTCTGGGTGGTATCAATGCCGGTGTCCTGGTAAGCGGAGTAGTTGCCAGAACCATCCGGCGTAAGCGTGGCGACCTCGGAAAAAGCCGCACCGTCAATTGAACGTTCAACGCGGTAGTTGGTTTCGTCTTCGGCCGTGTCTTTCCAGCGAACGACGACAGTATCTTGTTCATAGCCCTGGCATGAGATGTTGGTGGGTTTGGGCAGATCTGCCGTCAGGTGTGGATCAGCACGGACAAGAGCCGGCAACATCAGCAAAGGCAGTAAGAGCACGACGAAGACCAGGATGATACGATATCCGAGAAAATCCCATACCGTTCGGTATGGTCCAGTAAAAAAACGTACAAATATTTTACGTTTCATGGCACAAACTCCTTTGGTTGTGGTAGAAAACAAACTCTCCATTGAACAGTTCAGTCGTATGATGAAGACAATGGAGAGAGAGAAATATGAAGATGTGTGAAACGCAAGCAGGGAAATGAAGGAACGAAGAAATCAGGGGATTGGCAAAACATTCCTGCTGTGGTGCAAGAAGACCACATAAAGATGTGGAGGAAGATGCCGCGGTAGCCACAGGTATCTCTAGTATTTTCCTGTTTCAATAGATAAAACGATGAGAAGGAGTTTTTGTTACAGTCCGGCTCTTAGTTCCATAAAATTTCGCACACATCGCTCACACCAAATACAGGTGAATGGTTCAATAAACCGCCAGGACACCAAGAACGCCAAGATTCGGGCAGAGAGAAGGGGAAACCCTGTTCTCTCTGTGCCTCCGTGCCCGTGTTGAAAACAAACTATTCATCCGAACCTGGTATCAACAGCTATCACGTGGAAGCAAAGATGAATATGCGGTACAATACTGCCAGCAGAAGCACTTGCGTACATGTTCACATTCGCGGTAAAACGTGGGGAGCGTAGTCGTCTCGTCTGCATCGGGGCAAGCAGGATGCCCCGCCTTCCCAGGATTGCTTTCGCTGACTTCTGAACAGATACGCTCCTGCCCAGTGTGAACAAAGCAAGAAAACGGTCACGTTAGTACAGCACGACCTTTGCAGATTTTCGGACTTCAACCGCCAGGAACGCCAAGAATGCCAAGAGGTGCCATTTTTTCAATGTGAGTTTTTGTTGGTTCTCATTATCTTCAGGTTGACAAAACCAGAAAAAGTGCAAGGATAGGGTACAGGCAGTTTGGGGCGCACGAAGCAAAGGGAAGAAACAGTATGAGCAGTAAACAGGAGGCAGCATGACCACAGACCTGACCGGCAAGACTATTGGCAATTATCAGATACAAGAACACCTTGCACAGAGCAGCCTGACCCATGTCTATCTGGCCTATCAATCCCAACTGAAACGACAGGTCGCTATCAAGTTTTTGCAGCCGCAACTCCTCGAAGCGTCGGGCATCGTCGAACAATACACCCGTGCTGTCCGCTCTTCGATTGCTTTTCAACACCGCAATATTGAACGAGTTTATGAAGCCAACAGCCAGCAAAGACACGTTTTCAAAACAATGGAGTACATCAGTGGTGCAAACTTGCGAGCTTTGATAGATGAACTGGTATCCCAGCGCAAACTGCTTCCACTGCCAGTTGTCGGAAACATCATTGCCCAGATTGCTACCGGTCTGACGTTTGTGCATGAACAGGAGCAACACCCTATTCATGGAGGTATCACGGCATCAAACATTATGTTACGCATGAAGGAAGATACGCCCGATGATATTCGCCAGTTTGTTTTGAATCTTTCGCCTTCAGATGTGGTGCTCTGTGATTATATAGCGTCCCGTGTGCTGCACGATGCAATCCAGAAGATTGCCCCTGATAGCGTGCCCCATCTGGCAGACTATATGTCGCCAGAAATTTGCCAGGGCAAAAAGGGGGATAGTCGCGCCGATATATACTCGCTGGGTATCGTGCTCTACGAGTTACTTACGGGGACGGTTCCTTTTCCAGAGGGCAAGCCATCGGTCGTGATGCAACAACATATCAATGAAGATCCTCCCTCTCCACGAACCTATCGCCCGGATCTGCCAGCCGAGGTGGAGGAGGTCGTGATGAAGGCCATTTCCAGAAATGCAAACAAACGTTTCTACGATGCAGAGGCATTCGGGATGGCGGTCAAGCAGCGCATGGGACAGCTTACGCCCGATTTGCAACTGACCGATATGGCTGGCAATGTGCCTGGACGTTCAGCAACCCCTGCGGCTCCTGCTCCTGCTCCTGCTCCGCAAAGCAAGCAACCAGCCAGTTCATCAACTCCGCAGCAACCTGCTGCCCAGCCTTCTGACGGCGGTTCATCTGCTCGCAAAAAGGGCAAACAACCAGCCGCAAAGCAACAATCCGGTGGGGGGGGGATTGTTTTGATCCTGGTGGTTGTGGTAGTTATGGTTGCTGCTATTGGGGCTATCTGGTTGTTTCTGCTGTGAGGGTATGTGGTGGTGTTTGGCGGCGTAGCTGCCAAACACCACCACAATAGTTTTTTCGAGAGGTTGCCTCCCCTCAATGGGGTTCACCTGCGGTGAGCTTTGCTTTCGCAAGGCGAAAAACGCACGCAGGGGCGTGCCAGCCCCAATGGGTTTCACCAGTGGGTGTGTGAGGGAACCTGGTTCCCTCACGCTCCCCATTCTGGTGGGGTTTCTTGTTTTTTCGACGTCGTCGAAAAAACAAGAAACCCCACTCCAAAGCTGTGGCACGCGGCGGCGTGCGGTTTTTGCCATGGGCAAGCAGCACACCATACAGGTGAAACCTGTTGAGGGCGTGCCAGCCCAGGCTGGTGGGGTTTGTAGTTTTTGCGGCAAAGCCGCAAAAACTACAAACCCCACGCTAAAGGCGAGCGTGAGGGAACCTGGTTTCCTCACACACCCGCATGCGCCCCCCTCACATGTGGAGACTTTTTTAGAAACCGCTTTGCAAAGCGGTCGCGGGA
>CAYFVX010000114.1:0-8835 GCA_964346425.1 uncultured Chloroflexaceae bacterium
ACCTCCTCCGGAATGGGACTGGCAATCTCCACCAGCGGCTCCGCAATACGCACCATCTCGGCCTGCTGAACCGGCAAAGAAGCCTGAGCAGCAGCATGCACCACATCCACATCAGGATAGATAACCCGACTGCTCTTGCTCCCATTTATCCCATCTGTCGCAGAAGAAAGATCTATCACATACCGCTTGCCAAGCAACGCAACATACCGCGGCGCAACCTTTGGCATCAACTGCAAACTTATCTGATTGGCAAACCGGCTATGAAACTCCTGCCACATCTCCCCCTCAAGATAGGGGTCCATTCCCGGAAACGGCGACGCCATCACCCACCTCCTTATCAACACGCGCTACCTCAAATGCTCCACGCGTAAGTCCTGCTTGCCACATACTCCTCACGCTCCACTACCCATGACTCTGATGGTAAAGTCCGTCCAACTCCTGGGAGCGCAGGCGGCTCGCCTGCCCCAGGCAGGGGTTTGGCGGTGCCAAACCCCTGCCTGATAACCAATCCCCCCTTTACCATCAGAGTCACCCATGAGCAAGAGAACTCTGTTGGTAAACCTCATCTCCTGTCCGGACCTTTGCGTTCTTTGCACCTTTGCGGTGAAACCTGCCCGGAGCATTCTCCACGCTCCACGCTCCATTCCCTCACCCTTCAAGCAGCAACGCTTCTGGATCCTCCACCAGCTCTTTCACATGCACCAGAAAACGCACCGCCTCACTGCCATCTACAATACGGTGATCATACGAAAGAGCCACATACATCATCGGATGCACCTCAATAGCCCCATTCACCACAACAGGACGATCCTCAATCTTATGCATCCCCAGAATACCCACCTGCGGCGTATTCAAAATCGGCGTAGACATCAGCGACCCATAGATACCACCATTCGTAATACTAAACGTCCCCCCCTGCAAATCATCCAGCGACAGCTCATTCATACGCGCCCGACTTGCAAGCTCACCAATACCACGCTCAATCTGCGCAAACGTCTTGCGGTCCGCATCCCGCAACACCGGCACAACTAGCCCCTGCTCTGTGCCCACCGCTATCCCAATATCATAATAATGCTTGAGAACAATTTCCTCGCCCTGTACCTCCGCATTGAGCAACGGAAACGCCTTGAGCGCACCAATCGTCGCCCGCACAAAAAACGACATATACCCCAACGACACCCCATTGCGCTCTCTAAAACCCTCTTGACGCCGCGCACGCAACGCCTTCACCGCACTCATATCAATCTCATTGAACGTCGTCAACATCGCGGCCGTCTGCTGTGCCTCCACCAACCGCCGTGCAATCGTCTGCCGCCGCCGCGACATACGCTGTCGCTCCTCCCGGCGGTACTCCATAGCCCCGGACGGCGCAGGCGATGGAGCAACCGCACCCTGCCCGGCAGATGGCTGGCTCTGCGGCATCAACACCGGCTGTGGCTGCCCACCCACCGGCGGCTGCTGTCTGGCTGCCACAGACGGATTCGGCTCCGTTTCACGCTGCTCCTGAATATAAGTAAGCACATCCTCTTTCGTGACCCGTCCCGAAGGCCCACTCCCAGGAATATGCTGAATATCCAGATTATTTGCCTCCGCTATGCGCTGCGCGACCGGCGTCGCCAGACTATCGTCTGCCCCAACGTCCGCCGCAGCCTGCGCATCTCGCAACGGCGAAGTCTCTGGCACCTGCGAAACCCGCTCTTCGGCAGGTGGAGGTGGCTCTTCCTCACGAGACGGTTGCCCATCATCCCGCGTGCTCATGGCCCCCGGTGCATCAACCAAACCCAGCACATCCCCAATGGAAACCGTATCACCTTCCCCCCTGCTAATTGAGACCAGTACCCCCGCATGATCAGAAGGAACCTCCAGATTGACCTTATCCGTCTCCAACTCCAGCAACGGCTCGCCAACCTCAATCGAGTCCCCCTCCTTCTTCAGCCACTGACTGATCGTTGCCTCAACAATAGACTCCCCCAGAGCGGGCACACGCACTTCTATAGACATAGATAACTACTCCACTACTTATGAAAAGAAACAACCTCACGCAAAAACCGCGTCTGCTCATGCTGATGCTGAACAAGCGACCCCTCGGCAGTACTGGCCGACTCAGGCCGCCCACAATAAGAAACCGTCATCGGAATATGATCATGCGCCACAATACGATCAACCAGCTCACGCAAACGTGGCTCGATATATCGCCAGGAACCCATATTCTGTGGCTCTTCTTGCAACCAGACAACCTCCTGCAAATTGCGATAATTGCGTATTATAAATTCAAGCTCATTGACCGGAAAAGGATACAACTCTTCCACCCGTGCCGCAGCGATACCTTCAGGCAAACCGGCACTCTCACTCGTACCTGAGCCAATCAAATCAAAGTACACTTTCCCACTACACAGGATAAGCCGCTTCACATCTGCAATAAGACTACTGCCCGAAACAGGCGCAAGCACCGGCTGAAAACGCCCCTCGATTAACTCCTCCACCGACGAAAAAGCCGCAGGATTGCGCAGCAAACTCTTCGGCGTCATCACGAACAGCGGACGCGGGTCACTCTGCAACATTGCCGCCTGCCGCCGCAACAAATGAAAATACTGCGCCGCCGTCGTACAATTCACCACCCGAATATTATTATCGGCTGCAAGCTGCAAAAACCGCTCCAGCCGCGCACTGGAATGCTCTGGCCCCTGACCTTCATACCCATGAGGGAGCAGCAACACCAATGCCGGCGTCTGTCCCCACTTGGCCGACCCGGACACAATAAACTGGTCAATAAACACCTGCGCCCCATTGCAAAAATCGCCAAACTGCGCTTCCCAGAGCACCAGCGCATCCAGGGCATGCGAACTATACCCATATTCAAACCCCAATGCCGCATTCTCCGAAAGCGGGCTATTATACAGCGCAAACGACGCTTGCGACTGCGGAAACCGTTGCAAAGGAATATACCGCTTCCCACTCTCCTTATTATGCAACACAAAATGCCGCTGGCTAAACGTCCCCCGCTCTGCATCCTGACCAGTCAAACGAATAGGAATCCCATCAACCAGAATCGTCGCAAACGCCAGCATCTCCGCGTGCGCCCACTCAATAGACTGCTCCTCGTGCATAGCAGAACGCCGCCGCTGCAACGCACGGTCCAACTTTGGCAAAATAGCAAAATCTTCCGGGGGAGTCGTAAGTGCCGTATTTAACTCCAGCAGAAAATCACGCGAAACCGCCTGTGGCTCGCTCACCGGCCGATGCACCAGCGAACTGACCGACATCGCCATCGTCGCTTCAATACGACCACGCTTCTCAACTTCCTTCCGCGCACGCTGCATCCGCGAACGCATAGATTCGCGAATCTCTTCGGCCTCTTCGCTGGAAAGATTGCCCGCATGCAGCAACGTTTGCTCCCACAACTCACGCACCGTCGGATGGGAAGAAATACGCTCATACATCAGCGGCTGCGTAAAAAACGGCTCATCCCCTTCATTGTGACCCCAACGACGATACCCGACCAGATCAATAAGAAAATCCTTACTAAACCGTTCCCGATACGCCCAGGCCATACGAGCAGCCGCAATACAGGCAAGCGGATCATCCGCATTCACATGAATCACTGGAATAGTAAACCCCTTTGCCAGATCGCTGGCATACAGGGTTGAGCGCGAATCATGCCAATCGGTCGTAAACCCGATCTGGTTATTGATAATAATATGGATAGTTCCCCCAACATGATAGCCTTTCAACCGCGAAAGATTGAGCGTCTCAGCCACCACCCCCTGCCCCGGAAAAGAAGCATCACCATGGATAAGAACAGACAATGAAGCCGCCGGATCACACAGCGGTTCTCCAGGCTGGTCACGCTGTTCCTGTACGGCACGCGCCCGCCCCTGCACCACCGGATTGACTGCCTCCAGATGGCTTGGATTTGGCACCAGGGTCAGCGGCATCTCAAACACCCCGCTCTCGCGATAGGCACGACGCGCCCCCAGATGATACTTCACATCACCCGTCCAACCCAGATACGTCCCCTTGTTATAATAATTGGGACCTTGAAACTCGGCTAAAATAGCGCTATAGGTCTTGCCAAGCACATGCGCCAGCACATTGAGCCGCCCACGATGCGCCATACCCAGCACCACCTCATGGATACCTGCCAGCGAAGCATGCCGAATAATCGTATCCAGCATTGGGATAAGCATATCATTGCCCTCGATAGAAAACCGCTTCTGGCCGGGATAGATCTGGTGCAAAAAACGTTCAAACGTCTCCACCTCGGTCAACCGCTGCAGCAACTCACGCTTCTGATATGGCTCAAACTCCGGAAAAAAACGCCTGGTCTCAACCGACTCACGTATCCAGGCCCGCTCCTCATGCACCTGCACATGATCATCCTCGTAACCAATAGCCCCACAATACACCTCACGCATGCGGTCGAGAGCTTCCAACGCATTTGCCGCATCCTGAGCAACCGGGCTACGCACCACTTCAGCGGGCAAATCCGCCAGCTTTTCCCGCGTGAGGCCATGCGTTTCAAGCTCAAGACCGGGATCGCCCGGCGGATCACTCCCCAACGGATCAATGCGTGCCGACAAATGACCAAGCTCACGCACAAAACGCGTCAACCGTGCCGCACTGACAATATCCGGAATAGCATACTCCACCACCTCGCCAAGCGCACGACTTTCCGAAGTTGTGAGCATATTCCCCAGCGGAGCACCATCGCGAAACCCGGCCGCCTGTTGCGCACGAGCAGGTGTCGAGGAACCAACCGACTGCTCCGTTACCACCGGAGAAGCAGACTGCCCCCCAGAAGAGGGGGAAGCATTCCTGGCCTGCCCATGCGATTGCTGGACCATTGCCGCAGATGGTGCGCGAGAATCAGGGGCAGCAGTTCCCGTTTGCGATTGACGCACATCATTCGACGTCACCAGCGCATCAAAAAACTCCCGCGTGGCAACATCCACGGATTGCGGATCTGCGCAATACTGCTCATACAGTTCGAGCATATAGCCAGCATTTGGGCCATGAAACAACTGCAAATCTTCAACTTTCATGCGTATCCTCACCCATCCTTTTCTTTTTGCATACCGCGACACCGTTCATCCCAGGGCAAAAAGACATCCACCACTGTTCCCTCATGCTTCTCACTGGTTACCTCTATGCGCCCTGTATGCTGCTCAATAATCTGTTTGCTCAGGTATAATCCCATACCCACGCCCTGCTCTTTCTTCGACTTGAACGGCTCAAAAAGTCTCATCACTTCTTCAGTCGTCATCCCAACGCCGGTATCCTGAATACTAATGCGACACAACGGGGAAAGCGAACCTTGCTCACCTTTATCCCAACGACTGGTTACCACAATTTCCCCACCTTGATCCATAGCCTCCTGTGCATTAAACAACAGCCCCAGAAAAACCTGACGCAACGCATCAGGCTGCGCATACATCAGGGGAATCTCCTCATCCAACTCAAACCGTATCGTCACACCATAATGCGTAAATTGTTGCACCGTAAACTCTTCCAATTCACGCAACAAACAGTTGATATCCACACATTCCCACGAAGTTTTGGGCGATTGATAGAGATGACTGAGATTTTTCAAGGTACGATCTATCCGATTCAGCGAGCCCTGAGCAATCAACAGGTGTTCCTGCACCGCCGCAGGCAAATCGAACGATTCATCCGTACTGGCAGCCAGCCGCCCCTCAATATCTTGCAGCGGCGCATTGATATCATGCACCACACGGGCGGTGAGATGCCCCAGAATATTGCGTTGATCCTGGGCAAGCAAATGACGTTCCATCTCCTGCTGACGGGTAATATCGAGCCAGCGTTCAATGTAATACTCAATATCGCCATCATCATCAGCAACCGACAGACGACTGATTTCATACCAACGCTTCTGCCCGATTGAAGTGGTACAATGCACCCGCATCGTCCCGCTATCTTTAGCCGTAATACCCGTCACATTGGGATTGGCATGCATTTCAATCTGCAACTCACTTCGCTGTTCGAGTTCTTCCCATACGCCCGACATATCCTGACCAACAATCATACGCGGATGCCGACCAACCACGGGGTAACAAAACGCATTATTGGCTGCCAGCACAACCTCCTGGGGATCGAGCAACACCAGACCTTCGGGCAAATTATCGAAGACCACACGCAACAAATCGCGGCTATTGCGCAACAAACGAGTTCGTTCCTGCACCAGCGATTCCAGTTGTTCCGTATACCCTTCCAACTGCTTCATCATCTGCATACTGGCACAGGTGGCCGCAATAACATTGGTAAACGTCGTGAGCATAGACCAGAGATTGGCCGAAAACGTCAACTCACTCCCCGACACACGCACCAGCGCCACCGCACCGAGCACAGAACCGGTATGGACAAGTGGCACCGCCATCACCGTTCGCGTGGGCAATTCGGGCGAGTCCGTATCTGTGACTATACTTTTCTGTTCACACGCCTTACGCACCGTCATCGTAGCCTGGCGCAAAAGCGGCTTGTGGCCCGCCTGGAGCATGGCTGGTGGCAACGAAACCGGCGAGAGCGAGGAAAAAGGAGCAGCAGATTCACCATTTTTGCGCAAAAACAAGAGACCATAATCTACCCCAAAAATAGACACACTCTTTTCATGCAGCATCGCTGCAAGATCATCATAGGAACGCTGCGAGGTAAGAAACTGGCTCATGGCAAACAATGCCAATGCCTGTTCGCGGCGTCGGCTCTCCTCCAGATACCGCCGTGAAGCGCCAATAGCCACCCCTGCCTGGGCAGCCACCCCCTCCATCAACAGCATATCCCGACTGGCAAAATGATTTGGCTCAGGATGAAAAATTGTCATCACCCCAAGGGTCGTTTGCGCCTGACGAATAGGAAGCACAATAGCACTCCCCACCTTTTGCCATCCCGAATACGGAATCCAGCGCTTATCACGCGCCACATCTGGCAAAACGACACTCCGCCCATGGCGCAACACCCAACCAGCCAGTCCACGGTCCAGAATCGTCCGGGTAATCATAGCGGTTACTTGCTGAACCTTACCATCGCGCAGGCTCATCGCCAGCTCAACCGATCCATCCAGGCCAATCAACACCACGCTGGCATTGGTTATGCCAAGATTACTGACCATGACATGCAGCATGCGTTCAACAATGACCGATGGTTCTAACGTTTCACGGAACTCAATAGAGAGCTGGAGCAGCAACGAAGTTCGTTGTAACTGTTCATCCAGGTCCGCCGGCGGGTCTTCGGAAGCATGCCCTTCTCGATCCAGAGCAGCATATGCACCAGCCTCATCCTGCTGTTTCATATCCTCGGAAAAAGGATCAGACGACCGTGTCGACAGTTCTGCCTCCAACTGACGATTCTCGTTTTGCAAATGCAAAACCTTATCAATTAACTCTGCAACTGAAAGTCGTTGTAGTTCTTCTTGATTCATGATATAACTCTACCAAAGAAAAGAGGGACATGATAGCCATATTGGAACCTCTCCCCCTTCAACTTTCTACAAGAATAATTCGTACTAATGGTCATAGGAACACATCATACCTACGCAGGGGTTGCGATTTTTCTCTAAATAATATACTATAAGATCAACCACATTTCTATTATACAATATCAACTGCGTTAGCACAGCAGGAGACATCAATCAAAACCAAAAAGAACGAAGGCAAGGAATACCCATTGTCGTATTCAGGAAGAAACCGTAGAAGGAGATAGAGCGTAGCATGCTTGTTCCCCGTATGGAAACCGGGGTATCATGTTGCGCTTATTAGTACGCCAGATGGCGTAGAAAGGTGGTTATCATCAATGGCTACACGACAGGAACAAATCGCCGAAGTACTGGAAAAACTGACCGCAAATGTCGGAGCTGATCTCGCGGGCGTTGCTGCCGTAGGAATGGATGGTATTGTGCTCGTATCCCGCATGTCGGCAGAAGTCAATGCAGACCGCGTCGGTGCCGTGGCGGCAACCATGATGGGCGTGACGCGACGTGTCTCGGGTGAATTGAAGATAGGATTCCCCAAAGAAACGATTATCGATTCCGACAACGGATTGTTTATGGTTCTCCCCGCAGGAGAACAGAGTCTACTCGCAATCAACCTCAAGAAAGGTGCCAACCTGGGTATGGTTCGGCTGGAAGCCCGGGATGCAGCACAAGAAATTGGCAAAGTACTCTAAAAGCAAAACAGGCACGGGAAGGAGGCCCACATTGGCTCAAGAACGACAAAGCTGGACTGTCAAAGATGACGCAATTCTGACCGAACTTGTCACTTTGATGGATTTGAGCACAGAAGAACAGACACTCCTTGGTAGCGTGAAGGAACAGGCAAAAGCAAACGCCCCCAAAATGACCGAGGCATTTTATGCCCGCCTGACCAAACACCAGAACACCAACGAATATCTGGAAGAACTAAGTACTGAACGCATGCATTCGATGCTCGGCGATTGGTTCATCGGATTGTTTGCCGGAACATATGATGAGTCCTATGCCCAACAACGGTTAAAGATTGGCGAAATACACGTACATATCGGACTCCCCGTTCGGTATCCGCTCGCCATGCTGGACGTTATCATCCCCTTTGGCGAAGAGGTAGCTCGCCAGAGTGACCAGCCAGAAAAAGCAGTCGCAGCATTTCATAAGTTGCTGGCACTCGATGTCGCAGTGTTCAATCAGGCCTATGAAAGCAACCAGCTGAAGCATCTTGCTGAGCTGGTCGGTGGTGAACGATTGGCACGCCTGCTGCTTGCTGGTGGCGCATAACACACAACCATTGCACAACCAGCAGGTTGCATCCGCGATGAAGAACTGCTTGCACAAAGCGAAAAACGCACGCAACC
>CAYFVX010000115.1:0-8828 GCA_964346425.1 uncultured Chloroflexaceae bacterium
GTGCCCAAGCCCTGGAGGCGGGCAATACGGAATTAGCGATACAAAAAGCGAATCGGGCGCAGGAAATGTTACCCGCCGAAGGCCTTTTCTTTGCGCTGGAAGCTGCAGCAGAGCGCAGCCGAAACAATGGTCAGCAAGCCCTTCGCAACATCGAAATGGCGGTCAATCGCAATCCCAATTTCTTTGCATTTCATAAGATGCGCGGGGAGATCCTGCGGGAAATGGGCCGCGATAATGAAGCGCGGGAAGCCTTTGCAGCCAGCCAAAACCTGCTTCCAACCGCAGAAAGTGCGGCTGCGCTGGGCTTTCTAGCCTTGGAGTCTGGAGATCGGCGGCAGGCGGCGAAGTACCTTTCAGAAGCAGCACAGTATCCGAATACCCAAGCTGGCGGTCGCGTAAATTGTTGGCAGCAACTTGCATCTCGAGATAGGCAGAGGTCTTCTGGGAGGAAAGGGTATCACGGGCTTCACGCAGGTTGGTTACGGCCTGGTCCAGAGCTGCCTGCGATTGCTGCACATCCGTTGCTTTGGGGCCATCCAACTCATCTGCCAATTCAAGCTGTGCCTGCTCCAGGCTATGTTCCGCAGAGGCAATATCCGCCGGCGTAACGGCTCCCCGTACCTGCATGAGATTGGCCTGTGCTCTGGCAACTTCGGCTTCGGCACTTTTGACACTGGCACGCTGGCTGGCAAGCAGAGCTTCATACACATCCAGGTTTGCCTTTGCAATCTCGACCGAAATTTCAGCGATGGCAATTTCTTCATCGGTTGCGCCTTCAACTAGCAGGTCATAATCGGCCTTTGACTGTTTGAGCAACGCTTCAGATTCTTCAACAGCCAGCACCATATCCCGCGTATCGAGACGTGCCAGTTCTGCTCCTGTCTCAACGGTGCTGCCCTCTTCCACCAGTATTTCATCCACAATTCCGCTCTGCTCAAAGCGCAGCTCAACACTGCGAACAGGAACAACCTCGCCTTCCGCCACCACTTCTTCGCCAGCCTGCGCCACCGGCAAGACCGGTACATCTTCTCCCTGCTGACCGCCTGGTTGCTCTTCCTCGCCACCACCAAACATGCCACACCCACTGGTGACGAGCGCAAGCACACAGACAAGAGCGACAAAAAAGGGTGCAATACGGCCCGGTTTCTTCATGCTATACCTCACTCACTACAAAGACAGAGACCACTTTCGCCTCGCTACGGTCACGAAGCAGTATCGCTTCGGTATTGCTGAACAATTGCTGTTTTTCTTGTAACTGTTCAGAAATGAAGGAAACAAACGAGCCGCGACCGTGAGGGAGCGACAATAATCTGCTTACGAAAGGAAAATATCCGCTTACCGACGTGCGCGGCTCGTTTCCTTTCACGCAAACGTGAACAGTTACTTTTGCTTTTTCTACGCTACGGTTTTATCGCGTGTCACCCGTTCTTCTGTAATATGTTGCATCACGCCACGCGTTTCTTCTGATTCTTGCAACAACTTGGCAAACGCATCGCGGCTCAAGAAGGCGACCTCAACCTCACCCTCAGGAGCAGCCCGTACTGTTGCGGTCCGCGTTCCCCCACTGAGCAACCCGACCTCGCCAAAGTATTGCCCACGCTCCAGCCGGTCCACCACAATCTCTTGCCCATCCGGATGGTTGATAAAGATTTCTACCTCACCACGGGTGATGATGAAGAAGCGGTCAGCCATTTCACCTTGCGTCACGATAGTTGCACCGGCTTCATAGGTCTGCCGTTCGAGTTGGCGGGCAACCCATGTCATCTGGTCTACGCCCAGATAGGGCAGTGCCTTTGTGACATACTGGTTGGTCACCTGTCCATCAACCACGATAATTGCCCGCGACGCACGGCGTGCCAGGTCATTATCGTGCGTCACCATAACAATCGTCTTACCCTGGTCAATCATCTTTTCAAACAGTTCAAAGACCGCACTGGCTGTTTTCGAGTCCAGGCTACCGGTTGGCTCATCCGCAATGAGAATAGGCGGATCGTTGGCAAGCGCACGGGCAATCGCAACACGCTGCGCCTGCCCACCAGAGACCGCCGAGGGGAGTTTATGCGCATGTTCGGTCATGTCTACCTGCTCAAGCAGGTCCATCGCTCGCTTTCGCCGTTCGCCAGGCGTAAACATGTTACAAAAGTCCATGGGGAGCATAATATTTTCAATCAACGAGAGCGTAGGCAAAAGCTGAAAGAACTGGAAGATAATCCCCAGGTTCTTGCCACGCCAGACGGCCATCTGGCTCTCACTAAACGTATGCACAGCACTGTCACCCACCAGCACCTCACCTGAAGTTGGACGGTCAATGCCGGTAATCATATTGACGAGCGTAGATTTGCCGCTACCCGATTTGCCAATCACGGCAACGAACTCGCCCTTGTCAACCGTTACGTCAACACTTTTGAGCACTGTAAACTTACCAGCCGCTGTTTCGTAGGTTTTGACAACTTTGCGTAACTCAATCAGATGGTCATTGCCATGCCGATACTGACCATTTTCCTGATTCGATTTTTTGGGCTTGAACCATTTGTCAAACACCAGCGTCACCTCCTTCCTCATAGTTGTTGCATTGCAGAGCGAGCATGCCGCAAGTACGAACGGGCCACTAAACTGACCAGTCGGTTTATTATCAAAGCAAATAGCACACACGTCCACCATTATAGCACGCTTTCAGACTACCTGTTCGGGCGATTTCCCGTCCAGATATACCTGAGCCAACCGGGCAGCCGTGCGGCCCGACATCAGCACCGAGCTAATACCAAACTCGCTCACCCAGGCACCGGTCAAAAAGAGATTGGGCACAGGGGTGATACTACGCAGACGGTGGTGAAACGTATTGTCTACCGTCATTTCCGAGCCAGTAAAACTACCACCAGGATTGAGGCTGAAGCGCGTATTCGTCAAGGGGGTTGCAACTTCCTGGTACACAATCGCCTCTCGGAAGCCGGGGATATATGGCTCGACCCGCTCAAACATCTTCGCAACCAGTTCATCTTTCAATTGTTGGTACGATTCATTATGCTGATAGGCCGTCATATCGCCGCCAGTGCCCCACCGGTCGCCATACTCCCACGGCGCGAGATGGTAGAGCGAGACCACACTACCGCCACGGGGTGCGCAGGTGGGATAGTAAACATTGTAATAGGTGATAGCCAGGTCTGCCTCGGCAAACCGTCCGTCCAGCACCGCTTCATACGTCTCCGCGGGATTGTAGCCAGGACAGAGGAAATACTCGTGATGGTCCCACCCTTCGGCTTTCAAATCACGCTCCAACCCCATATAGACAATAAGGTTGGAAAGCGACGGCTTGACCGCTTCCACGTTTTGCACATACTCGGCTGGCAGATGCTCCTTCCCTACCAGTTTGAGCATGGTGTCGGGGGCGTTGGCATTGCTGATAATCAGGTCGCCTTCATACCGGTCCCCGCGGTCGGTCACGACAGCCACAGCTTTCCCATTGTGCATTTCAATTGTATTGACGGTTTGCCGATACTGCACCTGTCCACCATGGTCTTTGATGGTGCGGGCCAGTGCCCAGCTCATCGTCATCACGCCATCCGAGGGATAGAATGCACCAAACACATGGAAACTGACCCAGCGCAAAATAAAGACTGCGGCACTCAGTCGGGTTGGCGGCAGGGCTTTATAGTTCCACAGCACACTCAGCACCGCCTGAAGCTTTGGATCGCTGACATACTGCTGTAAAAAGTCTTGCCAGGTCTGCTGCATGGCTGCAAACAGTTCCGGGTAATCGTTCGACACCGGCTCCATTGATGACCTGCGCCCCTGCTCACAATCCAATACCATACGCCGCATGTCGTGATAGACATTGATCATGGCATTGACGATTTTGCGAATACCGGTGGCTTCATGTGGAAACTGCTGAATAAGCACCGATTCGTAGTGCATATAATCCGCTGGCACGGTGATGGTATGGTCAGGAAACTCTGCGGTATAAAAAGGATCGAGCCGATTGAATTGGATAGCATCCAACAAGCCCAGTTCCGACAGGACGGGGTACACCAGGCTGCCCGGTGTGACGCCGTCCAACGCACGCAGCGAGACGTCAAACGAATAGTAGCCACGCGTAAATTCATGAGCATAGCCGCCGGGCACCACGTAGTGCTCCAGCACCAGCACCCGTTTGCCCGCTTTTGCCAGGTACGTCCCCGCACTCAGCCCACCCATGCCAGCCCCGATGATGATAGCATCATATTTTTGTGTCATCATACTCCTTGCTCCAAGATACTCTGAAGGATATTTGACAAAGTTTACCATACTGTGCGGAAATAGACGATTCGGGCAGAGCACAATTTTATCACGGTTGCCACGCAAACACCTCCCCCTTGACCGCCGCGTAGCCCGCATCCAGTTGCGGTGAAAGCAGCAGCAATGCGGCTATGCGACGGGCAATACTGCTCACTGCTGCAAGTTCGTCTGCCGTCAGCGGTCGCCCGATGACGCGCACGTCGCGGTAGCTGAGCCATTTTTTGAGCACCTGATAATTGCCAATTGTGCAGGCCCAGACGTGAGCGGGAATATTTTTCCAGCAGACGTGCTCGTTCAGATAGATGTCGCAGGTTGATGTGCCCAGGGATGATTCTGCTCCCCCCTGACAATAGTCGTACAGGAGACTCTTCTCTTCAACGGTATAGGCACGCCACACCACTTTGCCCGGACCAGGCATAATCGCGTTATTCTTGCGTGGATAGCCCCATTGGGTGGCGGCATATTCTCCAACGCTACCATCTGTATGCGCAAGCGTAGCGATTGCCGCATAGGGCAAGGTTGCTGGCTCGGTCGTCACACCCACCACTGCTTCATCCGGGTTGAGCAAGGCCGCAATACGTTTGCCCAGTGTTGCCAGTTGCAGCAGCAGTTCCTTGCTGCGCGGCATGGGGATATGCGGCCAGTCCTGGCAGAGAGCCACGCTATTTTCCGCACGATAGGCCGGTGCATACCCCAGAGCCAGCACCGCAAACCAGAGGACATCCTCCACCTGGAGACGGTCAGCCAGCCCCAGCATAGCAAGATATTCCCATGCACGCGGCGAAAGGTTGGCGGCTGTGCCATCAGCAGTTACCCGCTGAAAGGGTAACACCGAGGCAAAGCCAAGTAATTGTGAATCGACCAGATAGGGTGATAGATACAAGGGAACGCCTTGCGCTTTCTTGCCGGCAAAGCGACGCGTGACGAGGAAACGATTACCCGGCCAGCAGTGCGTCCACATCGTCGGGCGCGAGCGGTTCCATACCACCGGCAGCGGGGTGTAATAACACCACCGCATATCAAAAGGGCGCAACGCGTAGCGCACGAGCCGGTCGGGTTGGTATGCTGCTTCCTGCAAAGCTCTTCGACGTACCGTCTGCGGCTCGAATCCTGCGTGTGGCACAGTCAGGGCAGACTGGCGGCTGGCGTAATCTTCCCAGGTAAGCGACGGATCGAAGTAGTCACGCATGCGTTGTTCAAGGCTGGCTCGCTCACTGGCTATCAGGCTGCCGCCGCGCTTCTCCATCATCCCGTTGATAGGCGCGAGAGCACTGAGTTCGGTGACGGACGGCCATGCCAGATAATCCTGCGCCACCGTAGATGGGCAAAACAGGTAGCGACTGGTTGGCTGCGGCTGAACCTTTTGATAGGCATTCTTTTCAGTGGCATCGTACAGGCTGGCAAGCAGTTGGCGACGACGTTCGACTGCCTTTGCCGCGTTGATATCGTCGCGAAAATACACGAGCGGGGGCGATGTAGCATACGCCGGGCTTTTTGCCCAGAGCGAGATAGCCACCCCCTGCTGGATGCCACACGAGAACCCCTCGGTGGCGAAGATAGACTCACTTGCTCCGCCGTGCGGTGCCTGTTCAGATATTTTGCGGTTGCCATGCAGATTGACGATCCAGAAACGTTGGAAGGATTGCAACAATTGTTTGCGCATCACCACGAATGAGGGATCGCTGATCCAGGAGCTATTGGCGATGTAGCAGACAATACCCCGTTCTGCCTGCTCAACCACCAGCCGCTCACCCAGCCGAAAGAAGCTGACATAGAGATCATCCAGATTGTACTTTTTTATTCCCCACGTGCTGCGCAATCCCTCCTTGTACGCCGCAACCAACTGCTGCTCGCGACCCGGACCGCTCCGTGCATGGTAGGGCGGATTACCCAGCACAACCATAACCGGGCAGGTATGCGTGGGCAGGGTAAATAGTGGGGAGCCTGCCCCCGTCAGTATCGGTGGCGAGGAGTGCTCAGCCAGCAGAGCGGTCGCACTCATAAGCACCAGGCGAACATCTTCTTCATCGCCGCATTCGTCCCCTGTTGCTGCCAGCTCTTGCAGCAACAAATGGAGCTGCAAATGGGCAATTACCAGCGGAGCCGGCAGAATATCCAGTCCCCAGAGACGACCACGTATCACCTGTCTGAGGTCGTGCTGATGCGCTCCGCCACTTGCAGACAAAGCGGATCCATGCCGGGTGGCAATATGTCGGATGACCTCCACCAGAAAGCCACCGGTGCCACAACAGGGATCAAACACCAGCACCCGTGGGTCTGCCAACCCCCTGGCAATTTCTAGCTCTTCGCGCAACACCGTATCTACGCGGGAAACCATGTAGTGTACGATTTCCGGCGGCGTATACCAGACACCCAACTGACGGCGCAACACCGGATCGAAAGCATCCAGAAATGGCTCATAGAAGTAATGAACGATCTGGCTGGTCTGGAACGTGCGCAGGAAGCCTGCACGGTCTATCCCACGCAGGACAAACGCGGCGTCATCAAGCGCATTCGCCAGTTCTGGCAAGAGCTGTTTATGTGGATTAGCCTCAATGACGGGGGCAAAAAGTGGCTGGACAAACGGCAAACGCAGGACGGCAGGGAGCGAACGCCAGTCAAAACATTGGGGGGAGCCTGGGTCGAGCACCCAGCCAGTCATCAGCGCATAAAAGCAAGTTTGAATGAGCGACGCAACCAGCGTCTCATCCTGGTGGTGCATGTGCGCCATGGCCGGCAATTCCTGGTGCGCGGTGCGGACATGCTGTACGGTCTCAGACGTTTGTCGCTGTGCAATCTGGTCGCAGGCATCCCGCGCCAGATGTGCCAACTGGCTGGCAATATGTTTTGGCGTCACAGAGGAATTGTTGCTACGCATCAGAAGCCCTGGCTATGGCGCACGATACCAGAACGGGTCCGCATCGTCTGCGGCATGCATAGTGATATTCCGCACATTGGAACCATCGCGATGCACAATATAGATATCCCCATTGCCATCACGCGTCGAGAGAAATGCCAGAAAACGACCATCCGGTGACCAGGATGGGTAGCCATCATACGCTGGATGGTCCGTCAGTTTGCGCACATTGGAGCCATCCGCATCTATCAGGTAGATATCGTGGTTGCCGTCCCAATTGGATTGATAGGCAATCGTGCGACCATCGGGCGACCAGGCCGGGTTGCGATCATCAGCATTGCTATTGGTCAGGTTGCGGATATTTGATCCATCACTCTGCATGACATAGATATCGTTGCGATATTCCCGATTGGAAACAAACGCCAGCAAGCGACCATCCGGTGACCAGGCCGGCATACCATCATAGGCCGGGTTGCGGGTAATCTGCTGCTGGTTCGTCCCATCGTGCTGCATCACATAGATATCATAATCGCCATCATGATTGGATTGAAACGCCAGCAGTGAGCCATCGGGGGACCAGTCGGGGTAGTCATCATAAGCAAGATCGCTGGTGAGATTTTGCGGCTGCGAGCCATCAAGCGAGCGCACAAAGATATCGGCCGAACCCCGGTGCTTCGCCTGGTAGGTGATAAATTGCCCATCGGTGGAAACAGATGGTGTCCAGGTATGGGACGGCCCATCGGTAAGTTGTTGCAGGTTGGTGCCATCTGGCTGCATAGTGTAGAGATTATAGGCACCATCGCGGTTGGAACGAAAGACAATCTGACCGGCGGGCATAGGCGGAACCGGCGCAGGGAACATGCCCATGACAAAGAGCATCATCAGCAGCAACACCAGCACGCTACCCGCAATCACCACGCCTTTGTTGCGGAGTGGTGCGGAGGGTTCGAGCATCACGGTTTTTTCGGCAATGGTATCGCGGGTTGCGGCAGGGTGATCTGCAAGTGATTCAGCCACATCCTCGGTTGCGGGCAACGTTGCCAGGTCATACCGCAAAGCAGCAACATCCGCATAGCGGTCATCGGGCAAAATCGCCAGCAGACGGGTAACTATCTGCTCCATCTGCAGCGAGACCGCCGGGTTCAACTGCCGCAGGGGAACGAGCGTATCCTGGTTGACACGGTCTGGTGCTTCAGGCGGACAGGTTCCGCCGCTCAGCAAAAAGTAGAGTGTGGCTCCAATCGCATACAAATCCGTTCGCCGGTCAGTTGCGCCGCTGCCATATTGCTCCAGCGGCGCAAAGCCGGGCGTCTTCCAGCGGGCACCTATGGTTGTTTTCTGGTCGGGTTTGTAAGCTTTGGCAATACCAAAGTCTACCAGGAAAACATCTCCTTGCTGTCCAATGCGGATGTTATCTGGCTTGATATCGCGATGGATAATGGGAGGATCCAGGCTGTGTAAATACGCCAACGCATCCAGCAACGGAGCAATAATGTCCAGAGTGTAGTGTTCGTTCATACACTGGGTTGGGTGCGCTTCTACATAGCATGAGAGGTCTTCGCCGGGCACATAATCCATCACCAGATAGTAGTCTTTCTCCTCCTGGAAATGGTCTATAACGGCGGGGGGGGGGTTGGGGGGGAGACGAGGAAGCAGCAGGGGGTCTCGTTTTTAATGGGGCAGGGAGCCGGGGGGGGGG
>CAYFVX010000116.1:0-8799 GCA_964346425.1 uncultured Chloroflexaceae bacterium
GCTGCCAGGTTTGTCGCTTGCTCCGCTGTGAGTGTTTGCTGGCAGACCGGGCAGTGGGCGGTGCTGCTCTCTGTTGTCTGCAAGAGGGCAAGCCGCTGTTCAATCTGGGGGAGCTGTGTCTGCATTTGCTGCTGCGCTGCATGGAGACGGGTTGCTGTTTCGCTCAGGGTGCGGAGCCGGGCGTCAGCGGTAGCTATCTCCTGCTCCAACCCTTGCAGCCGTTCGAGTTCTTTGCGCAAGGTTGCCAATCGTTCATTGCGCCGGTGCAAGAGAGCCTGCGCCTGGGACAATTGCTGCTGTGCGGTATCCAGACGTTCAACCTCACGTTCTGCATCACGCAATGCGTTTTCCAGGTGATCCTGTTGCTGCACCTGGGGCAGCAAGAGTTCCATCTGCTCTGCTGCATGCATAATGGTCTGAAGAGTGGCGGTGAGGTCCGCCTGTCGCTGGTCGGCCAGCGCACGTTGGCGCTCCTGCTCACTCCGCTGTGCTGCCAGTTTGTCGCGCTCGCTGACGCGCTCCTCCAGACGGGTAATCTCCTGCTGCGCTGTCTGGTAGTCCTGGTATCCTGCCATTGTTTCGGCCACCACCTGCTGTGCTGTGGCGGCTTCTTGCACCAGGCTTTGCGCTTCGTCGCGCTGTTTTACCAGGCCATCAAACCCATCGGTCAACCGTTCACGCTGCAAGCACAGACGATCACGCTCTTGCTTGTGGGCAAGCAAGGAGGTACGCTGCTCGGTGACCTGCGCAAGCTCCTGCTGCAACAGTTCCAACCGTTCTGTATCACCAGCTATCTCCTGGCGCAGGTGCTCGGCAGATGCTTCCCGGTCTGGCAAGGGTTTGATAGCAGCTTCCAGGCTGGCGATTTGCACCCTCCCATCTGCCAGGTGGTCTTTCAGGTATGTCTCTGTGCTGCGCAACTGTTCCCAGGCACGCTCATACTCATCCACGCGGAGCAGCGGATCAAACACCGCTTTCCGCTGGGCCAGGGATTCTAAAAAAGTTGCCGTGCATAATCCCTGGGGAACGCCCACCGCATTTTCAAACAGCGTGGCGAGATCATCTGCTTCATCCAGGTGGAAGTGATCGCGGAGCCAGTCGAGCACATCGTTTTTGCCCTGTGCCAACGTGTGGTTGAGCGCAGGGTCATAGACTTTGTGGTCTGAGGCACCGCAACGGCGCACGACTTGATATTCCCGTTCATCACGGGTTGAGAGAAACCGCACTTCCACGGTCCCGGTCTTTTCCCCCTCACGCACAAAGTCCGCCTGGCTATACGATAGATGCCCGAAAAGCGCAAAGCCGATTGCTTCCAGGATGGTGGATTTGCCGGCACCATTCGGCCCACAGATGGCATTGATGCCAGGCGTGAAAGTGATAGTCTCCTGCTGGTAGCTCTTGATATTGCGCAAGATGAGTTCGATAATGATCATGGCAATGCTTTCAAAAGATCAACAATGTCAGCCGGGTTGCTGCGGGCCAGTGCGCGTTCTTTGACGTCCATCATCAGAGTTGCCCACGCTTCGGCGTGCTGACGATAGCGACCATCTCGTTCGATGAGTTCACGCAAGACGCTTCGCTCCAATACTTCGCGTGAGACGTCCTGTGCAACCGCCACCGCGAACTCCGTCGGGCGTGTGTCGTTCTTGAGCCGCACAACGAGCGGCTGCAACGCGGTTTCGACCATGCTCCGCAGGTGGTCCAGGTCGAGATCGGCACGGTCAAACGGCAGCACCCCCTGCAAGCGCAATTCCACCACCGGCTTCTCGCTGGCGGGCAGGGTTTGCTGTTGCCTGGTCAGGTAGGTGGTGAGTTGCTCGTAGAGGTCGGTCGGGGAGGAACAATGGTCGACGCCAAAGGTGAGGCGATGAAACACGCGACGCGGTGGTTCAATCAAGTGGGCGGTATGTTCTGGCGGCTGGGAATCGTCAATCTGCACATGGTAGAAGCCGCGCGGCCATGCACTCTCCTCAATACTGCAGGCTTCCAGCGCACCGGGGTTATAGATCCAGCCATCGCGCTCATACTGTTTGTGGATATGCCCAAGTGCCAGATAGTCTATGTGCTCCTTGAGTGGTGCAACCTGATTGTGCGTGAGCGTGTCTGAGGCGTTGGGAACCTCACCTTCCAACCCGGCATGCAGCATGAAAATGGTATAGTCGGCAGCGTGGGAGTCGCGGTCAGGCAGACGCTCGATCAATGGTGGCAGCACATTGGGCAAGGCAGCACCGAGATATTGCACCCCATAGATGCGCACGTTGCCGAGGTCTATGAAGGAACCCTGACGCTCATGGTCATCCCAGGCCACCAGATCAAGTGTGCCGGGGGGCGTACTCAGCAGGTGGAGATAGTGCTGGTCGTTGAGAAATTCGAGCCAGGAGAACGCATCGCGGTAGCGGGAGCGGTCATGGTTGCCTTCAATCGCCACCACCGGAATGGTGGCTGCACGCAACCGCCCCAACCCCTCGACCGCTTGTAGCAGCGTCAGCGGGTCTATCGCCTGTTTGTGGAACAGGTCGCCCGCAATGAGGAAAAAATCTACCTGCTGCGCAACAGCGTAGTCAACCACTTCGAGAAAAGCGCGGCCAAAGTCGTTGAAGCGAGCAGTCAATCCATACTGCTGGTTCCCCAGATGAAGGTCACCGACATGAATGAAGTGCGTGGGCATAGCAATCGTCCTTCTTTACCAGATGAGGAGGAACCTCACGATACACAATGAAATGCTATGAACTCTCTACACTGCGTGTTGCAGTTGTTTTCCATGCGTGACGATTGACAGTGTTTCATCCGTAATTGCTCATCTGTATAGTTACTATCTGGGAACAGGCCCCACCCACACTGTTCTGTCAAACGATGCAGAAGCCAGGAGACGACCATCTGGACTGAAAGCAACGCAACGTATATCGCTTTTATGTTCTGAAAATACAACTCGCTGGGTGCCACTCGCAACGTCCCACAATATCACATTCTTATCACGAGAAGCAGATGCGAGCACCTTTCCATCTGGACTGAAGGCAACAGAAAGAACCCGGTGTGCATGTCCTCTCAGTACAGCTCGCTGCCTATTGTTTGCAAGATCCCAGAGTCGCACCGTGTCATCAAGCGATCCTGATGCAAGCATCTGTCCATTCGGACTGAAAGCAACAGTTCGTAAATGTTCAGTATGTTCCTTGAACACAACTTGTTGGTGACCGCTTGCAACATCCCACAATCGTACTGTGTCATCATCTGATGCAGATGCAAGGGTCCGTCCATCCGGGCTAAAGGCAACAGATCGAACATCTCTCGTATGCCCCGTCAATACTTTTTGCTGGGCACCACTGGCAACGTCCCATACAAGAATCATGTTATCGTCTGCTCCTGATGCAAGCAGACGTCCATCCGGGCTAAATGCCACCGTAAATACGTTGTCTGTATGCCCGTTCAATACCGCTTTCTGCGTCTGGTTGACAACGTTCCACAAACGTACCGTGTCATCACGTGAACCTGAAGCCAGCAAACGGCCATTCGGACTGAACGCTACTGACCATACATCGCTCTTGTGCCCCCGCAGAATGGTTTGCTGTATCCCCTCGGCTATATCCCACAAACGCACTGTTCGGTCATCTGAGCAAGACACAAGTGTTTGCCCATCCGGGCTGAAAGCAATAGATCGAACTCGACCTGTATGTCCTTTCAGTACACACGGTGTTGATCTTGGTGACAGTCTCATTTCTCTATTTCCCTCCATCAAACTGATCTTTTTCTGCATACCAATGCTCCTCTGTCTGGCAATAAGCAGAAAAGTACCGTTCCAATTACCCTACAACAACACACGCCAGCAAGCGTGATGAGTACGACGAGCCTTCATCCAGCACGCCCGTATGCATGAGTTCACGATGGAGCATGCTTGTGGCTTTTTCGTTCAAAAGGGTGGCTATCTGCGATTCGTCAAGGTGTCCATTGCGTTGTGCTGGCTGCAGCAGCAGAATGTCCTTGACCATTCGTTCAAGATACACCGAACGCTCTCCTGTTAAGCGTAACCCCAATGCAACAATCCGCTGATATATCTTCCCGCCACGAGCATGCACCACGACCTGCCAAACGGTCATCAAACCCGTTTCTTCGCCATTACCCGCAAATCGTCCAACCAATGCCCGTTCTTCTGGGAGTAAGTTACTCCATTCATCCAACCATTTCCGTATGAACGGATGCTCCAGTCCAATCAGATGCACCGTTTCATCCTGAAGTGCTCTCTCTCGATCAGTAGTAAACTGTTGGGCTGGTTGGTCTGGATACACCAGTTCATACACATCTGGTTCGCGCAAATGAAATTCATACCTATCCAGGTGGGTCGCTCGCTGAACGAAACCTAGCAATCGCTGCATGCCGCGCCCGGCATCATCGAACTGCTGATAATCACTGAGATCAAACCTGTCCAGATCCTGGAATAAGGCAAACACCACTTCTCGCGCCATCATTGCGTTGCTCATAGCTACATCTATTTCCTGGCGTGTTCGTTTGAGTGAAGGATCAGAGAGGGCATCCTGATACAAACGGTCATAGCTCAATCGGCTCCCCAATTGTCCAAGAACCTGAATGCGTAAATCTTCTGCTACCTGTCCATGCTCATCTACTTTGCCAAGCGTCTGCGCAATGCTGAGCAATTTTTCCTCCAGCATCAGGAAAATGCCGCCTTCTATCGTATCCGTCGCAACCAGGTTATAGACCTGGGCAGTATCAGTTTGTCCATAGCGATGAATGCGTCCAATGCGCTGTTCCAGGTCCATCGGGTTCCAGGGCAGGTCATAATTGAAGAGAATACGAGCAAACTGAAGATTGATACCTTCACGTCCGGCCGCGGTCGAAATGAGTACTCTGGGACCGTCCTTGCGCCGAAACCGTTTCTGGACAGCCGTTTTGGAACCGTGATCGCCTCCTTTAAGCACCACCACGCCCTTACCAGGGAATGTTGCTTCAATGGTATTCCGGATGCTTTCAACGCTGCCAAGATAGGTCGTAAAGATAACCACCTTTTCATCGGAGTTGATACTCCAGAGCTGGTGCAACGCTTGCAGCAAGACGTGGGTTTTGGATTCGATGGTGTTCGGATACTTCTCTAACAATTCACGTATTCGCCGTCGCTCTTCCGGCAACGCAATGGAAACTATTGTGGTAATGGTTTCTTCGCCTGATGCGGCTGCAAATTCACTATCGCTATAGCTTTCCGCAGATGTGCTATAGGCTTCGCTCTGGTTGCGCTTTTTCAAAAGTTGCACTTTGGCATCAGCAAGTATTTGCTCTGCTTGCGCTCGTTCAACAGCATCTTCTCCCAGGCTATACATCTGGCAAATCAGGGTGCGGGCTTCGTTCAGGCTGCGATCACGTCCATCTACGTCCAGGACTTCATCGCGTTCTATGGCTTCCTGAACGGTAAGCATCAGGAGCCGACGTTGCAATGTTGCCCGGACAGCCGCAAAGCTGCTGGCGGCAATTTTTTGAAATATGGTCATGACAAAGCCGAGTGCTCGACCTTTATTGCCCTGTCTGGCAGCTAGATTGTAGCCTTCTTGCAAATAGGTATTCAGTGCATCGTAGAAGGTCCGTTCATACTCCGACAACGAGAACCCCTCGGTATGCACAACGCGACGTGCAAAAATGGGGCTACCATCAGCAGTACAGGCATCTGCTTTTGTGCGGCGCACAACGACCGCATTGAGCCGATGACGGTTTTCGACCATATCCAGTTCGTCATGAAACAGGGATGGTTCAAGCAACCGAATGAGCATCCAGAAGCGAAAATGGTCGCCCTGGTGTGGGGTTGCTGAGAGCAACAACAGGTCGCGGCAGTGCTCACGGAGTGCTTCGGCAAGTTTGAAGTTCTCGGTCTTTTTGATTTTCTTGCCGGTTTTGTAGACACTCAGATGATGTGCTTCATCAAAGACCACCAGGTCCCACGAGGGAGCGTTAAGCAATCGCTTGACTCTGGATGTTCGTTTCAGTGTATCTATTGAAGCAATGAGCAGGTTGTGACGAGCAAACGCATTTGTCTTGCGGTCGGTAATATCGCCCTCGGAGCCAAAAACCTCAAAGTCCAGATTGAACACCTCATTCAACTCACGACGCCAGTTTTCTACCAGACCGGCCGGCACGATCATTAATGCTCGCTTCATTTCTCCTCGCGAGGCAAGCTCCCGTAGAATAAGCGCGGTTTCAATCGTTTTACCCAGACCTACTTCATCGGCAATGAGAAAACGACGCGGTTGTGCTCTGGCGACCCGATGCACCAGCACGACCTGGTGAGGTAACAGGTCTACTCTGGCAGAAGTCAGTGTAGCTGCATTGTCCATCAAGGGGAGTTCGGCAGCTTCCAGAGCCAGCCAGAGCCGTTCTACCGCTTCCCTGGTGGCCGGGCGCAGTCCACTGAGCAACCGTTCATTCCAGCTTCGGGCATCCTGAAGGGTATCCGCAGGAACTTGCCGTTCGCCAACCAGACGAAAGTATACCTGGATAAAACCGGTTGGCTCAATACCAAGCACAACCCCTTCGCCCAATTCGGTATGCGTAACTTTTTGCCCCGCCTGGAAGCGTATGTCACGAGATTCGCTGGACATAGAAGCCTACATGTTGTTGTTTATTGTCTTCCGTTTCCGTGAGTATCTGTCGGACATCCAGCGTACTGCTTCCATCCCAGAGCATATACGATAGGCGTACTTGTTGCTGGGCATTACGATAGAAGAGGATTTCCTCAGTGGTAGGATTGACTTCAAAGGCTTTTTCGTGTTTACCAAACCCAAACACAACCCCACATTGGTCCCAGGTGTCCTGTATCCGACGAATAAGCGGTTTGACCTCGTGGCGCAAAAAATATTCACCGTCTGTTTTCGACAAGACTTCCAGACACGTCTCCAACCCTCCTATCAAGATGGTCTGACCGGGGGGGCCAGCAGGCAATTGCTGCTTCCAGGAGAGCACCTGACGCAAAGGGAGCAAAAACCCTTGCTGGATAAGGGGAAAGAGCACGTCGTGGTTATACACAATGCTTGAACCACGACGTTTCCAGCTATCGTAAGACAGAGTATTCATGACAAGTAGGCTTTCCTTTTTCGCTTCGTATTCCTCATGACTCTTCAAACAAATGTAACTGTGCAGCCTGCGGCTTGCTCGGTTGCTGTGCTCGCCAGTGAGTGAGTAACTCATATGCCTTTTGTGCTGCCTGACGTATCGGAGCATCAGCGGCATACGCGGCATACCATTGCAATAATCCATCTACTGATTTCTTGAGCACAAAAGACTGACGCTCCAACTCATTGGTAATTTTGACCCCGCTGCCCTCGCTGGCAGCCCCGATAAGAAAATGGGTCTGGTCGAGATCGCTTTTGATTACTTTGCGATTGCGCCCTGGTGCTGTAAAGAAGCGGAAACGCTGATTTATCGGGGTTATTTCCACTTTAGTACCGTTGATCTGTATCCAGCGACGGTCAGTAAAATCATCCATATCATAGCCCGTGCCACGCAGTATTTTGTGGAGATGGTCGCGGGTAATGGTGGTACGGTCCTGAAAAATGCGCAGAAATTGCTGCGTGATTGGCTCTGCATCATCCGGTGGCCGATGGCGAATGCCATTCGTGCTACTCTCCATCAGATCGTCCAGGATTATATTGATACCTGCCAGGGCATCCCGCACGGCCAGGGGTTCGTTTTCGCCGGTGAATACCTGTCCATAGTGACGGCTATAGAACTCCAGCGATTTGCCGCGCAATATGACGCGAATATCTGCTTCTGGCAAATCCTTCTCGCGCTCCACCAGTTGCTTGAGCCGTTGTGCTTCTTCCTTCACCCAGCGTCGCATTCTTGCCCAACTGACTGGTTCTGGTTGCTGCAACCGTTTGCGACAGACGTGAATAATGTCATACTCAATCGTGCGTGAGCCAAATGCACCTTTTTCCCCTTTGGTCTCATCGCTACGAATAGGGTAGGTGGCAACCAGAATGTATCCTGCTTCAAACAGCGATTCCAGTACATCTATCCAGGGAGCATCTTCACTGTGGTGAAAGGTAAATGCCATCAAACCGCCTGGTTTGAGCACGCGCCACGCCTCGCTCCAGCAAGCTGCAAGTGTCTGGCGGTAGAAATCCGATGCTGGCTCAGGCTGGTAGAGCGGGTTGCTATCACCTTTTTGTAAGTCTTGCATGCCGGTTAACTGGCAGATAATTTCCAGGTGTTCTGCACGTATTTTGCGTGTTTGCTCGTAGGGTTCGCGCTGGTCAGGATGTTCGGCCGGATTGCGAATCGCTTCCATTGCGTGGGGAGAGCGTGCTGGTGCAAAGAGATGCTGTTCTGGTAGCCCTTCGTACCACTTTTGCAGTGGTAGACGTAGCCAGACATAGAAGAAGTCCGCCAGATCTGCGTAGAAGAGGTTATCACCAAAGGGAGGATCAGTGATGACCAGATCGAAAGGCTCTTCATAGAGTGATGAAAGATCGGTTGCAGAGCCGTTGCGTAGCAACGAAGTTAGTTGCATTGTATCACCGGGAACTACATGCCAGCTTTTGTTAAAATTATCTATGGCTATGTCCCAGGGATTCTGCATCCACAGTATACCCTCAATTGCTGAGTCAGTGCAAGCACGCCAGTTGCCTCGTCCCAAAGTACCCCAAGCTGAATTTTCAATGGTCTGTTGTTTTGGATGATAGTTGGCATTAGCAAACATAGGCTCCATCTTGTCTGCTATGTAATTCCAGAAACAAAACATATTCTGGTTGCGCAAATATTGCTGAAACGCGCCAAGTGCCTGCTCACGCACATCAGGCGACCATT
>CAYFVX010000117.1:0-8797 GCA_964346425.1 uncultured Chloroflexaceae bacterium
GGGTTCAGGGGTCGGGACTTTGTTCGGACCTTTGCGCCTTTGCGCCTTTGCGGTTAAACCTGCCCGGAGTTTATCAAAAGAGTCCGCAGGGGAGGCGGCGGCACCAGCCATTGCGCCAGTGCTGCAAGTGGGGCGGTGCGCCGCGCCTGAAGCGTGTGCCGTTCACGCAGCAACAACGGAAGTTCATGCAACACATCCAGACGACCGGCAGCAATGGCACGCTGCTGGTGGAGTGCGGCATAGCCGAACGCCAGCATATCGTAGCATAGCATAGCCGGCAGGCAGGCGAGCAGCAAGGGAAGCGGCACCCCGCGCACCAACACCCGCCAGCGGTTGCGAGCCAGTAACCGTTGCTTGAATGCGCTGCCGCTGGCCGAGCAGACATGCCGTGCCCGCGCCGCCGGCGCCAGCAGACATCGCCAACCGCGCAGGCGTGCCCGCCATGCCAGGTCTGCGTCTTCCAGATAGGCAAAAAACCGCTCGGCAAACAGCCCTACATCATCCAGCAATGTGCGCCGCAACAATACCAGGCCACCACTCGCGCCAAAGATTTCAACGGGCTGTTTGGGCAACATCGTCACCGGTCTGTGCAAGTCGCGGTCTATGGCAACTCCATCGCGCCGCATCTGGATACCCGACGAGGCGATGATATGGGGATGGGTGCTGAAGAGCAGCACGCCGGCCACCATACCCACATCGGGTGGCTGTGCCTGCATAACCCCGCGTAACGCGTCTATACAGCCCGGCTCCAGCAGCGCGTCATCATTGCACAGCAGCAGTAGCTCATTACGTGCGGCGCGGATACCGGCGTTGGTTCCGCCGGCAAAGCCGCGATTGTGCGGCAAGATAACCAGACGTACATCAGGCGCGTACTGTTTTGCCCAGGCCGCTGCATCATCACGCGAGCCATTGTCTACCAGGACAATCTCATCCCCATCGCGCAATTGCGCACGGATAGCGGCAAGGCAGGCTGGCAGGTAGCGTAGCCCATTCCAGGTGGGGATAACAACGGAGAGCGCATCAAAAAGATGAATCACAATAATTCCCGTGCTCGCTGCACATCACGCTCAATCTGCGCAACCAGCTCGTCCACGCTGCCAAACCGCACCTCGCCGCGCAAGCGGTGCAAAAAGTGGAGCGACAGCCGCCAGCCATAGAGGTCGCCGTCCCAATTGAGCAGGTGCGCTTCGACGGTGGACACTTTGCCGTCAAACGTCGGGCGGATGCCAATATTGACCACCGCAGGAAATGCCTGGTGCTCGACAAATGCGCGGCAAACATATACGCCATTAGCCGGCACAGCATGCAAGGGGTCATCCAACTGGATATTGGCGGTGGGGAAACCAATTTGCCGCCCGCGGTGGTCGCCTTCCACCACCGTCCCCTGCAACTTGAATGGTCGGCCAAGCAAGACATCAATACCCTCCACGATGCCATCGCGCAACAACTGACGCACGCGGGAGGAACTCACTGGCGCACCTTCAACCAGCATCGGCGCGACCGACCCAACTCCATACCCCAGTTCTTCGCCCATCTCCATCAAACGCTGCACGTCCCCTTCACGGTTACGTCCGAGGGCAAAGTTCGCCCCCATCCAGAGTTCACGCAACGGGAGCGCGTCGCAAATCTTGCGCATATATTCATAGGCCGTCATCTGCATCACCTGACGATTGAAAGGCGCGACAATCAGCAGGTCCGGGTTAAACTTACTAATCAACTCGATACGCTCCTGCACACTGGTGAGGAGCTGCATCTCACGTTCGGGATGGACCACCATGCCGGGATGCGGGTCAAACGTCAGCACGGCACTGACGCAACGACACTGCTGCGCCCGTTCGACTGCAGTACGTATCAAAAGCTGATGTCCAAGATGAAACCCATCAAACTTGCCTATGGTCAGTAGGGTTGGTACCTCCGTGAGTCTTTCGTCCAAAGAATACGCTATGTTCATACAGTTTCCTCTAGCGTTAGCGGTTTCTGGGCAATCTGCTGTAGTTCGTACAGTTTGGTCAGGGCTTCAATGGGGGATAGCTCATTGATATTCAAACGTTTGATGTATTCAACCACCGGGTTGGGGGCGGCATCAAACAGGGAGAGCTGGACACCCGATGAAGCAACGGAATGGTCGGCGGGTTGTTGCTCATCCTGCTGCGCTTTCTGCTGTGGCTGGCCCGGCTGTTGGAGACCACTGCGGGTTTCCATTTCTACCAGCAATTCGCTGGCGCGACGGATGACCGGGCGGGGTATGCCGGCCAGTTCAGCCACATGGATGCCGTAGCTACGGTCTGCACCACCTTTGCGCATCTCGTAGAGGAAGACCACATGCCCCTCCTGCTCAATCGCTGCCATATGGTAGTTTTTCACCCGCGGCAATATGTCTTGCAGGTCGGTCAGTTCGTGATAATGGGTTGCAAAAAGTGTGCGGCAGCCAAGCCGTGGGTCGTTATGGATGTATTCAATCACTGCGCGGGCTATTGCCATGCCATCATAGGTACTGGTGCCGCGTCCCACTTCGTCGAGAATAATCAAGCTGCGGCTGGTGCTCTGGGTAAGCAGGGCAGCGGTTTCGGTCATTTCCACCATGAAGGTGCTGCGCCCGGTGGCGATATCATCCTGCGCCCCGATGCGCGAGAAGATGCGGTCTACCAGCCCGACTTCGGCTCCTTCCGCTGGCACGAAGGAGCCAATCTGTGCCAGCAGCACAATCAGAGCCACCTGGCGCAGCACGGTGCTCTTGCCCGCCATGTTCGGTCCGGTGATCACGATTATCTGTTGCTCATCCGTATCTACGAACGCATCATTGGGAACAAACGATTCATCAAGTGCCTGCTCGACGACAGGATGACGCCCGCCGCTGATACGCAGCGTGGTGTCATCTTTGATAAGCGGGCGGGTATAACGGCCACGCACGGCCGCTTCTGCCAGCGAAGCGACCACATCCAGCCGCGCAAGGGCCTGTGCGGTAGTACGGAGGCGTTCAGCATAGCCGACGATGTCGCGGCACAGAGCGGTAAAGGCTTCACGCTCATACTCCACCAGCCGTTGCCGCGCATTCAGGATAACGCTCTCATATTCCTTCAATTCAATCGTTATGTAGCGTTCGGTATTGACCAGCGTTTGCTTGCGTTCATAATGGTCGGGGACCTGGTTGCTATAGTTGCGCGAGACTTCAATAAAATAGCCAAAGACCTTATTGTAGTCCACTTTCAAGGATTTGATGCCGGTGCGCTCTCGTTCGCGGTTTTCCAGCGTGTTGATGTAGTGTTGCGCATCCCGACTGGCCGAGACGACCTGATCAATCCGTTGGTCATAGCCCGGACGAATAACGCGGTGCGGTTTTTCGCCATTTTCCTCGCTGCGGAGATATTGCGAGGAGCCAAGCAAGGCCGGTGGGTCATCATCCAGTGCATCTTCGAGCAACTGGAGCACCTCGCTACATGGATCGAGTTCCTGCGCACCTGGTGCAGATGGGGCAAAAGATGGTGAGTTCTCGCGGATCGCCGCTGCGATGGTTGCGGCTTTTTCCTGGGGATACGCTTCTATCTCTTCTGCCAATAGGGTGGTTGCTGGCTCTTCGTCCTGCGGCTGCGCTCCCATGACTGCCGCATTATCCGTGGTTTCCACCGGTTGATCGTCATCCGCAAACAGGTCATCGCCATCAACCCGTGGGGTTGGTTCGGTCTTTTTGTTCGCAGGTTCCTGTTTTTTGCTCCGCTTGCGCGGTTTGAGCGGTCCCGAAGCAGTCTGCTGTATGGCTGGTTGTTGCTGCTGCTGGCGGTCATGTTGTGAACTGGTGGGGCTGCGACGGTCTGCTGCCGGTGCATCGCTTTGCCAATCCTGGTAGCCAATATGCACCAGCGGCTGGCAGTCTGCAACAGTGGCGATAATCTGCGGCAGAGCGCGTAATGCCTGGCGGAGATAGACGAGGTCGCGCGGGGTCGCTACGGCGGTACCCTGAATGACGCGGTTGACGGAGCGTTCCATGTCGCCCACCTGACCAAGGGCCTGCCGCAGTTCGGCCCGCATCAAGCCATCATCTACTGCACAGGCAACCGCTTCCTGGCGGCGAGCAAGCGCGGCGTGGTCGAGCAAGGGCTGCGATAGCCAGCGGCGCAGCAGGCGTGCTCCCATCGGGGTGCGGGTATGGTCCAGCACGCCAATAAGTGAGCCTTTGCTTTTGCCTTCGCTACTTTCCAGTAGTTCCAGGTTGCGCCGCGTTTGCGGGTCGAGAAACATAAAGGAGCCGGTGGTATAGACGCGCAAGGTGGTAATCTGTGCGGCACTGTTGCGCTGGGTCTCTTGAATATAGTGCAGCACAGCTCCGGCGGCTCGCGTGGCGAGCGGCTTCTGGTCGAGGCCAAACCCGGCCAGTGATTGCACGCCCAACTGCTGCATCAGTGTATCGCAGGCCGTTGCATGCTCCCATTGCCAGGCCGCCAGCGGGGTCACGTTGCCTTGCGTCCAGCGGGCGGCATTCTCTTGCTCAAGCCGTCGGGCTACGCGCTCATGCGGCAGGAGGTGTTCGCGTTCTTGCTTCGTCATGGGTGCCAGGTCTTGCGAGAGGCTGGCGCGGACCGGCGTCAGGCCGGGTACTTGCTGGCTGGTATGCTCATGCACCAGCACTTCGGAAACGTGCAGGCGTGCCAGTTCCCCTTCCAGGCGGGTAATTGCCCGTTCGCCACTGAACTCGGTGGCGGCAAACTCGCCGGTGCTCAGGTCGGTATAGCTCAGACCAATGCGGTCACCTTCAGCTATCACGGCGGCCAGGTAGTTATTTTTGCTGGTAGGCAGCATGGAAGGGTCCAGCACGGTACCGGGCGTTATGACGCGTACAACTTCGCGATGCACCAGGCCACGCTGTCTGGATGTCTGCTCCAGGCCAGAGGCAAACACGGAGCGCGGACGGGTATCGCTTTTGCTGGAGGAAGTTTCGCTCATTTGCTCGGCAATCGCCACCCGATACCCCTGGCTGACCAGCCGAGCGACATAGTTTTCGGCGGCATGAAAAGGGATGCCGGCCATGGGACAGTATTGCTTCTCTTTGGTAGATTTTTCTACTGCGTGTTCTTTACGAGTCAGAGTCGTATCCATTAACTCGGCGACAAGTTTTGCATCATCATCAAATGTTTCATAAAATTCGCCCAGACGATAGAGTAAAATGGTGTCCGGGTATTGGGCTTTCAATTTCTGGTATTGGCGATACCAGGTATGCATTTCCACTTTTCCCATTCCAGAGACTCCCGATACAGGTTATCAGCGTTCTCGCTTACCCTGACATTATAGCGCATCTAAGAAAGAGGATTTTTGTTATCGGGGTGTGGCGGATTTTTTTGCACGCCACGCAACGGGGGGGATTTTTGGTTCGTGTTTTTGCGGCAAAGCCGCAAAAACACGAACCAAAACAGGTTTTTCTGGGGTACTGCGTTCCCATATCCCTTTGCTTTGCAAGCGGCAAACGCTGTGTTTGCAAAACTTTCCGCCGCACCCTTGTTATCGTATTGAGTACCATATTATCAAGTTGTGTGGTATACTGTCGTTAGCAATCTTGCAAGCTTGCAGAGTACACGTCGAAAGTCTCTAAATGCCAGGGAGCCTTGTTTTAGAATAGAGCAGTGCCCCCTCTTCGTTCACCTAAAACGTAGTACGGACACGTTTCAACAACTGGATGGCAACAGGACATCATCACAGTAAACGAAGGGTCGGCTCATGGAACAAAGTATAGAAATATCCGCCGAATGGGAAAACATCTCGCGGCTGATAGAGTTCGCTGACGAAATCGTTGGGAAGATGGCGCTTTCTGAAGATCAAGACTATGTGATGCGACTGGTAATCGAAGAGGTTGCCACCAACATTATCAAGTATGGCTATGATGAAGGCGCACAGGGGGCTATCAAGCTTACCTGTACAACTAGAGAAGATGGTACTTTACACATTTACATCCGCGATCACGGTCGTCCCTTCGACCCACGTGATTGCCCCGCTCCCGATTTGTGCGACGATATCCACTCCCGAATGATTGGTGGACTGGGACTGTTTCTCGTCCTTGAGTTTTCAGACTATCTCTCGTATCACCATGACGCGAGTAGCGGGTGGAATGAGCTTCTTGTTGTCAAGGGCAAGAAATGAAAACCAGGACCATGTTTGAGCGACTGCGGGACGTTCCGATTTTCGACGGATTTTCTGATCCTGACCTGGAACGACTGGCAGAAAACCTCGAAGAACGACATTTGCAAGCAGGAGAAGTCCTGTTTTACCAGGGTGATGAAGGGTTGGAAACGTTTGTCATTCTGGATGGGGCATTGGAAGTCATCGCCTATGTAGATGGCACAGAGATCCAGCTTGAAGTACGGCTTACTGGCGAGATTATCGGGGAGATGGCCCCCATAGACAATAGCCCGCGTTCAGCAACGGTGCGTGCCGTGCGTGAGAGCGATATTGCCGTGCTCAATCTGGAGCAATTCTATACCCTGTTGTTGAGCGACTCCGTGCTGGCAGTAGAAATGTTAAAACGAGGAACATCCCGCCTGCGGAGCACCAGCCAGCAAATGATTACGGGCCTGGAGCTCAAAAATGTCGAGCTGTCACGTGCGTATGAGGAATTGAAAGCTGCGCAGGAAGAGCTTATCCATCTCAACCGTATTCAGGAAGAGTTGGCAGTAGCGCGGCGTATTCAAAAATTCTTCCTCCCAGAAACCATTCCGCAGCCCGAAGGCTGGCAGGTGGGAGCGTTCAATCGTGGTGCCCAGGCAATTGGTGGCGATTTTTTTGATTGCATTGATCTGCCGGGTGGGCGTCTGGGGCTGGTGGTAGCCGATGCGTGTGGCAAAGGGATACCCGCCGCGCTGTTTGTTGCCCTGACGCGCAGTTTGCTCCGTGCAGCGTCGCAGGCTCCCTGGGCCCTGCACGATGGTGACTATTTTAATCTGGATTCTATAGCGACCAGTGCGCTCTGGTTTACCAACGACTATACCGCCCGTGAACACGGCGAAAGCAATATGTTCGTCACAATGTTCTATGGCTTGCTCGAACCCAATACCGGTATCCTTTTTTATGTCAATGCCGGGCACAATCCACCGCTGGTTGTCAGTCCAGACGGGACCAATGTCCGCGAATTGGGAGGTGAGAGTACGGCCCTGCCAATTGGTATTATTGAAGGGCAAACCTATGAATCATCGCAGACAACATTGGAAGTCAGCGAAATGCTGGTTGCTTTCAGCGATGGAGTGACGGAGGCTATGAATTCAGCAGGGGAACCCTATGGCGATGAGCGGTTCGTCTCGTTCCTGACAACCCACGCAAATATGGACCCCAATGAATTGATAGCGCAGATTGTTGAGTCTATTGACGAATATGCTGGCGATGCACCGCAAGCTGATGATATTACGTTGCTGGTTGCCAGACGTATTAGCTAAATCGGGGTTGCATGAACACTGGACAGGCATGCTATAATAACGCGTACATGGAATTATTATTTCACAGGTAGTCGGCACCAGGAGCAGAGATCCATGGCTGAGTGCTGGCACGAACTTTGTTGAATTTGACTATTGAAAGGGGATCGAGGCGTGAATATCGAGCAAATTGGCGATGTTCTGGTCATTGAGTTGCCTAGCCGACTCGATGCAGTCGGTGTCGCAGCAATAGAGAATAAGCTCTCGGAAGCAACGAAGAACCACAAAGGGAAGGCGCTGGCTGATATGAGCGGTGTCAATTTTGTAGCCAGCCTGGCTTTGCGTATGCTCCTCACCAATCTCAAATCTGTGCAGGCATTGGGTGGCGATCTTCGCCTCTGTGGTTTGCAGCCCCAGATTGCTGATATTTTCCGCAAGAGTCGCTTCGATACGCTTTTCACGATCCACGAAAATCGTGAAGAGGCATTGAAAGCTTACGCGGAATCATAAGACAAGGGAAGCTCTTACCTCTTACAACGTTGTTTCATAGTGAAATGAGGAACAGGCTACCTGTTTTCGTACCGAAAACAGTGATGGTTCCTCATTTTCTGTTTTTCGCTTTCGCTGTCCAGTTTCATGCTGCACAAACCTGTTTTCACAGAGCCAGATTTCTCTCCTGACCTGTGGGGCGGAAGTTCCAACAGAAGCTTTCATTGCGCAGCTTGAACAGGCTGGCATCCACTGCAACGACGATCCCCAGCAGAGTGTACTCACTATTGTGTTGACAACAGACTATTTGCACCCGCAACTGGCAGCCATCAATCAGCAAGCACTGCAAACAGGTCTTCCCTGGCTGCTAGTCAAGCCTGTCGGGACGGTGCTGTGGATCGGCCCACTCTTTCTGCCCGGCCAGACGGCATGCTGGTCCTGTCTGGCACATCGGCTGCGCCAGAACCGGCCGCTGGCAAGCTGGCTGCACCAGACCGGCCAGACAGACGCCCCCCATACGCTCATCCCCACCGCTCATCTGCCCATCAGCAGCCACCTGGCATGCACACTGGCAGCCCTGGAGACACTGCGCTGGATTGCGAGCGACCAGCAATCCCTGCTCGTCGAGACGGTGCTGACGCTAGACCTGACCAGCTACACCCTGGACAACCACCGCCTCGTGCGTCGTCCGCAATGCCCGGACTGTGGCAACCCTGCGGTCCATCCCCCCCAACCGCTCAGGTTGCAAAGCCGCACCAGGAGCTTTCCATGTGCGAGCAATCAGCGAACCACTTCCCCGCAGACAATGATAGAAAGCTATTCACACCACTTATTATAGCGAAACTTCGGTTGCTGAATGCGTCGTCATGGCTTTCGCAAAGTCTTACGTTAAGTGGGGAGCGCGAGGGGCAACGCCCCTC
>CAYFVX010000118.1:0-8777 GCA_964346425.1 uncultured Chloroflexaceae bacterium
TTTGCAACCCCCAATCCCCCGCTTTGCAAAGCGGCAAACCGCTTAACTTAATGCGCATGGGTTTGCAACCCCCAATCCCCCGCTTTGCAAAGCGGCAAACCGCTTAGCTTCATGAGCAGGGGTTTGGCACCGCCAAACCCCTGCCTTATTACCCAGTTCCCCCCTTTACCAACAACGTCCTATTGGTCTCAGGTTGAGCGAAAAAGGCTATACATGCGAGGGCAAGCCCCTACGGGACTCCGACGGCTCCGGGTATGGATTATACCTGTTCCTTGTTGACCAGCGGCAGATACAGTTCCACGGTGCTGTTGCCTATAAGCAGAATGCTGGCCGGGCTACCCACCGCGTCATGCTCAACCGTCAGCGTCGCCCTGCGTGCGCCATCTACGGAGGGGGTAAAGCACACGTCAATCGCACAACTCGCGCCACCGGCGATCACGGGGGGACAGGTGTGGTTTATGGTGTAATCCTGCGCAGCATCACCTGTGATAGCAATGCGCTCGATAGTTACCGAGAGCGCGTCGCTATTCTCCAGCGTGACGGTGAGCGTCGGGCTGGTCGTGTCCAGTGGCAGATTGCCGAAGTCCATGTCGGTTTCTGAGAGCGTCAACGCGCCCTGCCCCTGACCGCTCAGCGCAACCGTGTAGGGGCTGCCGGGTGCGTCGGGCATGCTGATAGTCAGTGTGCCATCACGGGGGCCGCTCTCAGTGGGGGCGAACGTCACGGTTATCGTGCAAGTGGCACCCACATCCAGCGTTGCACTCCCTGTGGGGCAGTCATTGCCTTGCACGTAGTCACCGCTGACGGTGATGCTGGCGACTGCCGCCGCCTCGCTGCTGGTATTGGTGAGGGTAACGGTTTGCGAAACACTCGTCGTGCCTACCTGCTGCGTGCCAAAGTCCAGCGTCGTGGGCGAGACCGGCGTGGCGGGTTGCCCTTCGCCATCGTAGATGAGCACCTGTGAGGTGAAAGGTTGCAGGGTGAGCGAACCAGCCACCGGCTGCTGGCTCAGGTCGAGATACTGCTTCGTGCCCAGGTCTATCGTTGCTGCCTCATTTGTTGCGTTGTAGAACATCTGCGACAGCGGCTCCTCCCCTTCTGCCAGCGTAAACCAGTTCTCGGTCGAGGTACTATCCATACCGCTGAACGTCTGCCATTCGGCCAGCGTCTTGTTGCCATCTGCCCCGATATGGTCCGCGCGGTAGGGTTGAAAGAAAGCATTGTTGTCGGATACAAGCAGTTGGTTCAAACCATCAATCGAGAGCGTGCGGGCAAAGGTGAACTGGTCAACGATATTCAATCCATAGAGCACATTGCCGCTCAGTTCAGCGATAACCGTCTCGTCGCCTGCTAGATTGACCTGGGGGCGGCCCATCGTGCCGCTGCTGTTGTTATAGAGCGTGTTGTTGCGAATGGTGCCGGTGGAACGCTGAAACAGGATACCGTCAACTGACGAATTGATAATCGTATTGCCGCTGACCTGGGTATCGCGCGAGTAGTGGTCAATGTATAGCCCCATGCCAAACAGCGGCTTGAACCTGGGCGCATCGCCATCGGTGTTGCCAATCGTGTCTATGATGATGTTGTTCGTGATGACGTTGTTAGAGACGTGGGTGCTGGCGAGATTGTCGCGGCCAAAGGTGCGGATGCCACCACAATCGCCCTTGGTGTAGCAGGCTTCTTTAATCACATTGCTGTCGAAGGTATTCTGTGGCCCAAACACATCAAACCCGCAAAAGGCAATCTTCTCCAACCGGTTGCGGGCAAACGTGTTGCCGAAGGCGGAATGCTCCACCTTGCCGATTTTCAATCGAATACCATCACCATTCTCGGTACAATTCGATCCCTTGTAGCCACAGCCCAGCCCCGATTTGCCCAGGTTCTGCGGCAAGCCAATATTCCTGACAACGTTGTCGTGGAAGGAGGAATTGCGGACGTAGGTATGGATACCAAAGTGGTTGGCTCCATCTATGACGTTGTTGGCGATTTCATGGTTGTAGCCACCGCGCCAGCCAGCCTCGCCTTCGGCTGGTTGATACATCCAGGTAGCGAGGTTCATGCCGATAGACTCGACATTCTTGATGTGCATGTTTTTGATGACCAGATGGTTATTCTCGTAGCCTTCCAGGTTGCGCGGAAAACTGATGCCATGCTCATACCAGTTTTCAATCATGATATTGTCCAGGATGACATAAGATAGATGCAGACCAGGCTTGAACTTGCCCAGGATAATCGCAGCGGAGAAGCCTTCGTCACCTTCCAGTATCACCGAGCCTTCAATGTTCGCTGGCAGCGTGGTGGAATACAGGTAGAGATTGCCGCTGGCTTCGTCATAGTACCATTCGCCTTCCTGGTCGAGTGTATTCGGGTGGTTGTTGATGAAATAGCCCCAGCCTTCACTGCCGTGGTTGAAGCTCATATCTTCAGCAACGGTCAGGCTATTGCCGCTTGAACTTGTTATTTCGCGGTTGAGCAGCAGCCAGCGGATGGTTTTGATATGCAGCACGCCGCCAGCCCAGTTGACGCCGGCGGGCAGTTCGTTGTCTACCATCGTCTTGCTATCCGTCGTGCCCTCGATGAACGCGTAGCCGCCTCCGCCATCCGCATCCAGGTTGGGCCAGCGTCCGAGCGTCAGCCGTTCCCCATCGCGGAAGAGCTGATTGATGCCCAGTGGAAATTTGCCGGCGTTGCTGCCGCTGTTCAGGTTGGCGAGATAGACGTTTGTGGAAGCAGGCGTCCATTCCGCAATCGGTTGCGAGCCAGAGAAGATTGGCTTTTGTTCGCAGGCTTGCGGATAGGAGCCGAATACCAGCGAATTATTCACATCGCCAGATTGCGTGATGTGCAGTTGTTCTGCTCGCCAGATATCGCCACACTTAAAGCGCACGCTGTCGCCGGGCAGCAATTCCAGTTCAGCGACTTTCGCCAGTGTTTGCAATGGGGTAGCTTCTGAGAGACCATCATTGGCATCGTTGCCTTCTGAGCTGGAGACATAATAGGTTGTTGCGGCCGGGCGGATGGGTGGTGGGGTTGATGAGACCGCCTGTGCATGACTTGATGGGAAAGGAGCAGGCAATGCAAGCGTCAACAGCAGCACGATCGTGAGAATGGGCAAAAAAAATCTAGTCATCATGAAAACCTCCGTCATGAAAGTGATGAGCGATAAGTTATACCATGTTTGGGTGAATAGTGGAGGAAACTGGTGCGATAGAGTGCATTGCAGTCGCTCATCACGCATCACGCATCACTTGTCACTGGTACTATGTATGGACTTCTACCCTATCAACGAGCGGTTCTCCCTGTTGGCATATATACAAACTCATCTCGTGCAGTGCCGCACTGACCCGTTCATATTCCGACACGATTTGCGCGACAAGGTGGGCGGCTCCCTCATGCTCCTCCGCTTGCGCCATTGCTTCCAGTTCTTTGCAGAGCGCCGAAAGATTACGGGCTCCCAGTTGCGCACTGCTTGACTTGAGCGTGTGCGCCTCGCGTTTGAGCAGCAACATATCACCTTGCTGCTGTGCCTGCTGCATGGTGGAGAGATGCGTTGGCGTTTCGGCCAGAAAAATGGTCACAAGCTCCTGGATGAAATGGTCCAGGTTATCGCCCACAATCGTTTGAAACTGGTTCAACACGGTCATATCAATGGGAGAATGCTGCGGTGAGTTCTGCGATGGAGCGGAGCTTTGTACTGGCATGGGAGGAGGTGTATGCGTATGCTGCTTTTCCTCTTTCCGTTGTCCCACCTTTTCCAATGCGTTTACCAGCTCCTGTATCCGCACCGGCTTGACCAGGTAGTCATCCATACCCGCATCCAGACATTTCTGGCGGTCTTCCTGCATCGCGTGCGCAGTCATAGCTATGATGGCTGGTTGCCGATGAGGAGACCAATTCTGGCGTATGTTCCTGGTAGCTTCGATCCCATCCATTTCTGGCATTTGCACATCCATCAGCACGACATCATACAATTGCAACCGCAGAGCTTCCAGCACCTCCAGACCATTTGCCGCCACATCTGCACGATACCCGATTCGCTCAAGCAGCGAGAGGGCTACTTTCTGGTTGATAGCATTATCTTCAGCCAGCAAGATACGCAATGGATAATGCTGCTGCTGTTGCGGTGTAAAAGACGGTTTGCGTGCTCTGCCGCTGTTCCACAACGGATGCTCGTTTATCCGCAGAGCTTCCCGGGGCGTGGTCAGGATATTTTCCAGGACTTCGTAGAGTTGGATTGGTTTGATAGGACGGGTCAGCACGACTTCATTGTTGGAGGTCGTCTGTTGTCTTTCCTTGCCCCGCAGGTCGAGCAACGAAACGAAGAGGATCAGCGGCAGGTGGAAACGGTTGCACGCGCTGGCTATCTCGTTTTCAAAGACATTATTCTCTCTGGTAGCGGTATGCTGATCGAAGATAACAACATCAAAGTCATAGGCTCGTTGCTGGAGCATTTGCAGGGCTGCTTGCTCGGATGTTGCGGCTTCGATCTGCATGTTCCAGGTCGTCACCAGCAGGGTCAGGATGGTGTTGTTTGTCCTGTTGTTGCCAACAATCAGCACTCGTCGCTGCTGAAATGCATGGGGATTTGTGTTGAGGGCAGCAATGTTGTTGGGTGGAATACCCACCGATTGGTCCACCTCAAGCGGAAGCTCGAAATGAAAAGTGGAACCTTTGCCCACTTCACTTTCAAACCACATGCTGCCGCCCATCATCTCAACCAGTCGTTTGCTAATAACCAGACCCAGTCCCGTCCCGCCATATTTGCGCGATGTCGAAGGGTCTACCTGGCTGAATGATTGAAACAGCCGGTCATGGCGTTCTTCCGGAATACCAATGCCACTATCACGCACCCGCATATGCAGCATGAGGTGCCCAGGATACGTGGGGGTTGCGGCATCACATCCCAGCGAAACCAGCACCTCACCCTGTTCGGTAAACTTGACCCCGTTACTCACCAGATTCACCAGCACCTGACGCAACCGCGTGATGTCGCCAACCAGGTCCAGCGGGAGATCTTCGTCTATCCAGTAGGCAAGGTTCAGCCCTTTTTCGGAAGCTCTGGGGGCAAGCAAGCCCAACGCATCCTCAACGCAGGTACGCAGATTGAACGCCAGATGCTCAACTTCCAGGCGGTCCGCTTCCATTTTGGAGAAATCGAGAATGTCATTGATAAGCGTCAGAAGTGCTTCACTACTGAGACGAATAGTTTCGACCTGGTCATGCTGTTTGATAGTCAGGTTCGTATCATGCAGCAAATTACTCATGCCAATGATCGCATTAAGCGGGGTGCGTATCTCGTGGCTCATGTTTGCCAGAAACTCGGAGCGTGCAAGGCTGGCAGATTCGGCCGCCTGCCATGCTCGTTTGAGTTCATCTTCGGTTTGTTTTTGCTCGGTGATGTCCACCGCAATAATGGTCGCACTGGTGATAGAACCTCTTTCCCCATAGACTGGTGTGCAACGGATATCAAAAGCCTTGCCCCATTCCTCGATGACCGCATGCGTTTCTTCGCCGCGCAACGCGCACTGAATTAACTCGATGATGTAGGGATAGTCACGGTAAATCTCGGTGATACTGTTGCCAACATAGCGGCCTGGTGCGCTCCCAATGTCTTGCAATCCTTTGCCCTCGGAGAGCGTAAAAACCTCCTCTGTATCTACCGCAGAAAGAATGACCGGGACATTGGAAACCACGTTCTGCAGAAGTTGTTCATGTTCATGCAGCGCATCTTCGACCCGTTTGCGCTGGATTGCCAGCGCATAGAGGGAAGCGAGATGCTCGATAAGCACCAGGTCGCGCTGGGTATAATCTTGCTCTGCATTGGCAAGAGCTATCTGCCCCACCAGTTTGTCACCGACCATGGCCGGCGCCGAAAGAAAGCGGCAGATGGGAATATGACCTTGCGGGATACCCGATGAACGAGCATCATTACACGGCTCATTCGTCATGAGTGAGGTACGATGGTCAAGCACCCATCCCCACAAACCGCCGAATGATTTGAACACAATATCTTTGTCGGGTACCTCACAAGCTTCCCAGATGTCGCGGGTCATTGTTGGAGCAACCAGGTAGCCAGTGCGCGGGTCAATATAGCCGACATAGCCAAAGGCACTGCCCGTCATACTTCTGGCATAGTCCAGCCCTTTACACGCCATATCATCGAGCGTTGTGCTTGCCAGCAGCGACCTGGAGAGGTCAGCCAGAATTGCATTTATATGCGATTCCCACGTCAGAGCCTCTTCCATGTATTTTCGTTCGGTGATGTCGCGGGCAAAACCACAGAGCATGTATCCTTTTGTGGTCTCAATGGCGAAGGTCGCCTGTTGAACATGGCGCACTGTCCCATCCGGGCTACACAGTTCATTTTCCAGAAGTTGATTCAACCACGGAGCTTCCCCGCTTTTGCCAAAAGCGAGAATACTCTGCTTGAAGGATGCGTAGAGTTCCGGGGTTTTGCGTCCATCATCAGGAGCCATCGTGAATAAAACATCCCAGGCAGCCTGTCCAAGCACTTGCTCTCGTTGGACACCGGTTATTTGTTCTGCGCCGTGGTTCCATTCAACGATAATACCCTCTTCATTCATCAGGATAATGCCATCGGTAGATTGTTCAACAATTTTGCGATAGGTTGCTTCATTTTGCTGGAGGGATTGAGGTATGGGTGAGATAGGTGCGTTATGGTACGTTTCATCCCTACGAGCAAGTTCTTGTTCTAGTTCCGTTACCCGTTGCTGTAACCTGTCTCTTTCAACTTGTAACGATACATAAGATTCGTTCTTTTCCTCCATTGTCAATCCCCTTTAAGTGTGTCAGGTCGGTTGCCTATGGTCAAAGAAAACAAATACGCACGTTTGAAAAGATAGCGGCTTTTTTTGCGTAAAATATTTCACCCCTGAACATGTAAACGAAAAATAAGTTGTTCCTTGCAAAATAATATCCAGGTATCAGGAAATTCTGAGGAAACTGGTGAAATGTGGGGCGAGCACGAGGTGAAATCACGCTGTACTCAATGGTCCCGGAGGAAAAAATAGTTGGTTGTTCCTCTCATCCTCGCCGGTCTGAGAACCGCTACCTGTTCTCATTGTACGGTATTCCAGCGAGTTTTGCTACCATGTTCAAATAACAAGACATGCAAAAAGGGTTGTTGCTTGGAGCAACAACCCCTGATAAATGCCTGTTACGTGCTGGTTATTTTTTCGCTTCATGTGCTTTGCGAGCAGCCGCATGGCGAACGCGGTACTCCATCACGGCAAGCATCTCATCAGTCGGGGCGGTGACCGTGTGGGCAACCTCATACATTGGGAGATTGCGGCTTGCCGTAACATCAACGTGATAGTGGCGCAGAACGTGGCTGGCTTCTTCGTTGTTTCCAACAATTTTTTGAATAGTTTGACGACCGTAATCGGGAGTATGCATTTGGAGCGTCCTTTCTCTCTATCTCCTGCTTCTTCGCAGATTGTGTCGAGTTTTTTTCTCAACGCATCGTTTGTTGTATATTATGATAGCATGCCTTTTGTGCGCTTTCAACAAAAAACTCCGTTTCTATTTGTTTAAAACGTACAAATTGTGGCAAGTAAGGACGGGAGACCCTCAATGGGTGTCACTTGCGGGTGCGTGAGGGAACCTGGTTCCCTCACACTCCCCATTGCAAAGCTGTGGCACGCGGTTGCGTGCAGTTTTTGCCGTGCGCAAGCAGCACACAAAACAGGTGACACCTGTTGAGACGGGAGACCACAGACCGGGGACAGCAGACAGTAGACCACAGAGTATGGTACGATACATTGAAGGGGATTATACGGTCAACTGTCCGCGGTCAACTCTGTCCATGGTCAACTGTCCACGGTCAGTTTCAACATACCATAATAAAGAGAGGTTTCTGCTTATGATACCCTTCATCCGTTGCAAAAGGCGTTGCTTCAAGAGCTGGTTGCTGGCTGGCCTGGTTGCGTTATTGCTCGTTGTGTCTGCTGCGGCTGCTTCCGTGCTGGCGGTTTCACCGCAAGACAATGGTGATGATTCAGCCACTATCTCGATTATTCTGGAACCAGAACCGAGTATCCAGGTTGAGCCAGGAGGGATTATTGCTTATAAAATCAGTGCCAGAAATACCGGGGAGAGCTTTGCTTCGCTGGTGCGTGCCTGGATAGATTATGATCCAACAGTGCTAACCATTATTGATACCACGTTTGAGCGGGATGGCGATTGGATCAGTAAAACGTCGCCGGGCTATATTCGCCTGGAGTTCAATGGGGTAGGTGAAGATAAAACCCACTGGACGATTATTCGCGCACGGGTTGCAGAAACAGTTCCACACGGCACGGTTATCAATATGTGGGCCGGCTATGAATGGAAAGAAGAGGGTATCTATGCCCAGGAGAATAGCAGCAATGCCGCACCTGTGCTGGTCGGCGAGTCAAACCTGACAAGTTCCTGGGTCTGGATGACCGTTGAGCCGTTTCAAGCTGAGCAAGGCAACATGTTTAGCTTCTATAGTGACCGCTTTGTGCCTGGCGAAGATGTCAAAGTCTGGCTGCAAACCTGGGGGGATGTTGACCGCAAAAGAAGCCTGGATACTGATGCAGATGGGCATGGACGCTTCTGGATCCATGTTCCCTCCGATGAGCTTGAGACGGGTTTCCATCAGATTATTGTTGTGGGAACACGCAGTGAACTGGTTGCCGGGCAGATTTTTCTGGTCAAACCAGAGATCCTCCCATGATACGTAACTGTTCAGAAATGAGGCAAACAGACGAGCCGCGACCGTGAGGGAGCGGACA